>CACGNA010000019.1 GCA_902574425.1 uncultured Prochlorococcus sp.
AACTTTAAATGGCTATTAAAGATCATAAAAGTTTGCAAGACTCAAGAATTCTTCTTGTAGAGGATGATAAGAGTATTAGGCTTACAGTCAGTGAAACCTTGAGCAGCGAAGGTTTTAGAGTATTAAGTTTCAAAGACGGTTTAAGTGCCTTAGATTTTATTAATAATGATATTAAAAAAGAGGTTGACCTAATAATTCTAGATTTAATGTTGCCAGGACTAAATGGATTAGAGTTATGCAGAAAAATAAGAAATGACGAAGACTATACACCCATATTAATTTTGAGTGCTAAAGATAATGAATCAGACAGGGTTCTTGGATTAGAGGTTGGTGCAGATGATTATTTAACAAAACCTTTTGGTTTAAATGAATTAATTGCTAGATCAAGAGCCTTAATAAGAAGATCTAAACGTAATAAAAAATATATAGAAAAATCAAAAACTGTTCTCGAGTTTAATCATATAAAAATGTTTTTGGAAGAATGCAGGGTAACTTCTTTTGATAAAGAAATAACATTATCTCCCAAAGAATTTAAATTATTAGAATTATTTTTGAAAAATCCAAAAAGAGTTTGGTCAAGGGATTTAATACTTGAAAAAATATGGGAAATTGACTTTATTGGTGATACTAAAACCGTAGATGTTCATGTTAGGTGGTTAAGAGAGAAATTAGAAGAAGATCCCTCTGCTCCAAAGTTTCTTAAAACTGTTAGAGGTTTTGGCTATAAGTTTGGATGAAAATGAAAACACTACAAGAAGTATTATTTTTTTTACATCAGAAGTGGAAAATAAAAGTCAAGCATTTTTCTCAATCAAAAGAAAAAAAATTTGAAGTTGATAAAAATAAGTATAAAAAAACTATTGATTTCCCATTTGATAAAATTAGACCTCAAGAAGTGTTGTCTTGGCTAGATTATTCATCGCAAGGGTGGATAATCTTATCATCTGATCTAACAATAAAATTTATCAATCAGAAAGCTTTATCTCTTATTAGGGTTATCAAGTATAAAGATGTTATTGGAAAAGCAATTAATGATATTAATGAGCTTGAAGTACTTAGTAATAAAATTCTATATTTAAGAAAAAAAGATTTCCCATTCAACCTTGATTTCACAATTGCGGGAGTACCCATTTCGGTAAATATTGTTAGAGGAAGAAAAAAGAATTATTTAATATTATTGGAAAGTAAATTATCAATTGAATCTATAAAAAAACGACAAAATCAATTAATTAATGATGTGTCTCATGAACTGAAAACCCCTCTTACATCACTTATCTTAATTGGGGAAAGACTTGAATCAGTAGTATCAAAAAAGGATAGGTATCTTGTTAAAAGACTTAAGAAAGAGTCAAAAAGATTAAGAAAAATGGCCGAAGAGACTTTAGAGCTTTCTAAGCTAGAAAGTAGCGAAGATTTTAATAAAAACAAAAAAATATCTATTTCAGATTTGATTATGGAATCTTGGCAAACACTAAAACCGCTTGCAGAAAAAAAGGATATAAAAATAAATTTATTTTCTCCAACAAAATATTATATATCTGGGGATATTGAAAATTTAAAAAGAGCATTTATAAATATTTTAGATAACGCTATTCGTTATTCCCCAACAAAAGAGGGCATACAAATTGAAATTTTTAAGAGAGATAGCTCTGTTGTTATAAGAGTTAGAGATAAAGGTATTGGATTAGAAGAAAATGAATCAAATGACATTTTTTCTCGTTTTTATCGTGGGGATCCATCAAGGACTAAATTTAAGAAAAGTGGAAGTGGTTTAGGTCTTTCAATTACAAAAAAAATAATTAATAACAATAAAGGTTTTATAAAGGCATTTAATCATAAGGATGGTGGAGCGATTATTGAAACTATCTTTCCGTGTCTTAATACAGATTAATAGGGAAAATTTAAAAAATATTAGGACATGATTTCTCTTCGATAAATCTTTCTTTAGGCAAAAAAATACCTGCTATTTGCAGGTATTTTAATGTATGTAAGATTTTCTAAATTAATTTTAGAATTTGAATGATGTCTTAACCATTACACCTGTTGTATCGTCAGATCCTGCAGTTGCATTTTCTTTAACATATACCAATGGAGTGATTGTCATGCCATCATTTACCGGATAATCGTAGTATGCCTCATACATGTACTCTTCATCAGAACCTTCACGAGTACTATGACCTAAAGCAACACCGGCAGATCCTGGACCTACTTCATCCCAAGTTAAACCAACAAAGAAACTTGTGTTTTCATCAACACCATCAGCTGCTCCGCCGATATCACCGATTTCATAACCAACACTTATTGAAGGTAAACCTTCAGGAGTGTAATAGCCATTGAAAGCTGTATAGGTGTCTTCTTCTGTAGCAGATGACTCTACAGTGGCGAGAGTTAATGATATACCGTATTCTTCGCCTGTATAAGCTGCATTAATTGCATATTGATCAAGACTTTCCTCAGTCATTAGACCTGACGCAAGTCCTGAATAACCAACTGCAGTTGTAAATCCGTTATCGAAATCATAGCTTAAACCTGCATTTGTCTTCTGTCCTTTACCAATATTGGCATTAGGATTACCGCAATCATCTAATGTGTCAGATGGACCACCATATACACATGCAATAGTGAAAAGACTTCCTCCGTCAACAGTATCTCCAACAAATGCTGTCATACTACCGATTGGGAATGTGTACGAAATTCCATCGACTATTAGAGCATCTGCGGTGGTATTGTTCAAACCAAATTCAGAAAGGGAACCAGCTTTTGAGTTTCCAGCATCAAACTTAGTAACTAATTTATCCTCTCCAGTAAAACTGGTAGTAAGTTTCATCCCAAAACTATAGCCAGCTTGAATCGCATCATCAGTATCGTTTGCAGTAGCTGATCCATCATCTGAATCTTCTGAGCCGAGAACAAAAGCAGCTTTAAATGATGCAGTAGTTGTTTCTGAGAAGCTACCAGCTTCGAAGTTGTTAACTCTTGCTTCTAAACCATCTACACGGCTGTTAGTGATAGCAAGTTCTTCAGCAGGGTTGAAGTTATTAATAGTAACTTCATTTGCTAAAGTAGACATAGGTACTAAAAAACCTAATGTTGCAGGAGCAACAATTAATTTTTGAAAAAGTTTCATGTTCCTCAAACACGTAAAATAGATACATAAATTTGTATCCAAATTAATTTAAACGTCTTAAAGTTAAGATATGGGTAAGAAGAAGTTCAAATAGAAAAATTTAAATAGACATTAACCTTTACTTAAACTAATGGAAAATTTTCTACAAATTTCATAAATTTTATCAATACAAAGTTAAAAATTAATTTAAGTTTATATTTTAATATTTACAAAACCAAACGAAAAAAAGCTCTAATCATGTTTAAGTTTAAGAGAGGGTTAAGAACTAATTAATTAATAGATAAATTTAAAGTTAAAGAGCATTGGTGTTCAAATTAAATGCTATAAATGTGGAGTCTTTCATTTGATTATGACTAAATTTAAATTAGCTAAGAAAGCTCTTCTATTAACTTCAACAATGACTTTGTTAGCTTCTTGTGGAGCTCCAACCTCTTCTGTGAGGCTAAGTGGAGCAGGAGCATCATTCCCTGCAAAGATTTATACTAGATGGTTTAAAGATTTATCAAATGATGGAGGCCCAAAAGTAAATTATCAAGCTGTTGGTTCTGGCTCAGGAAGAAAAGCGTTTATTGATGAGACAGTAAACTTTGGTGCTTCTGACGATCCTATGAAAGACAAGGACATAGTAAAAGTTACTAGAGGTTTAGTTCAGATACCTATGGTTGGTGGAACTATCGCTTTTGGTTATAACTACGATTGCGATTTGAAACTTACTCAGGAGCAGGCAGTACAAGTTGCAATGGGTATGATAAGCGATTGGCAGGAAGTTGGATGCGCTCCTGGAAAATTGACTTGGACTCATCGTTCTGATGGATCAGGTACAACTAAAGCTTTTACTAACTCCATGGAAGCGTTTTCAAAAACTTGGACACTAGGAACAGGTAAATCAGTTAAGTGGCCAGCAGGCGTTGGAGCAAAAGGTAATTCAGGTGTAGCAGGTGTTATACAAAATACTCCTGGTGCAATTGGTTATGTTAACCAGTCTTACATAAAAGGTAATGTCAAAGCTGCTGCACTTCAGAATCTTTCAGGTGAGTTTCTAAAACCATCTGTAGAAGCAGGAGCTAAGGCTCTTAATGGTATTACTCTAGATGAAAATCTTGCTGGTAAAAATCCTAACCCAACTGCAAAAGGAGCATACCCTATAGCTTCATTAACATGGATACTTGCTTATGAAGAGGGTAATGGTAGAAACACTAAAGCTATCAAACAAGCCTTTAATACATTGTTAAGTGATGAGTACCAAGATAAAGCTCCATCACTTGGATTTGTCCCCTTAAAAGGAGATATTCTTGAGAAGTCAAGAGCTGCTGTAAAAAGAATCGGTAAATAAATCGTAAGACAATATTTAAAAGGAGGAATTTATTTCCTCCTTTTTTTTATGCAAACAAATATTTTGACAAGCCTAATATTAAAGAAAAAAGAATAAGTATGTATGTTGGAACTATTTTAAGAAAAGACAATAGTGTGGAGATTAAAACTATAAAAATAGAGCTAATTAAAAAGTATTTTGATGAAAAACTATCTTCAATTAAATTAAATCCAGAAAAAATAACTGCTCCTGGAATTGTATTGATTACTCCTTCGATAAAGTAATTAATTGAGTTAATTCTGTTTTTTATGAAGCCTTTCCCAAAAACAAAAATCAATAAAAAACTTGGTAAAAAAATTGCAAAAGTTGATATAAATGAATACTTTAAAGCTTCATTTATTCCTCCGACCGAAAACCCAGCTTTGTATCCAATAAAACTTGTAGTTAATAAGACAGGACCAGGTGTTATCTGGCCAATCATTATCCCATCTATAAATTCATTATTTGTTAACCATCCTTGTGAGACAACATAATCACTCATTAGAGGAATGATTACTAGTCCCCCTCCAAAAATAAAAAGTCCCGATTTGAAGAAGAAAAAAAACAGATTAAGATAATTTATTAAAAACTTTGAGTTTAAAGAATCCTTCAAGAAATTATAGAATTTAAAAATATCTAAAAAGAGTGTACTACTCAAAAATGAGGTTGTTGAAAATATAGATAAAGGGATCAAGCTGTAAAAATTATCTTTGAATTTCCGTAATAATATATTTATCAATCCTGCAATAGTAAGAATTGTTATGAGTGGAAATTGAATACTATTATATTTGGCAAATATAAGTAGAAATAATATTGAGCTAGAGAATAATATTCGATCAAACTTTAATCTTTTTTTTAATAGAACTAATGAGAATGAAAAAATTATTCCTGCAATAATAGGAGGATTAAAATAAATTAAATCTGTTAAGAATTTTGATCCAGAACCAATTTGCCAAAAAAAACTAAGAGCTATTACCGAAATGAATCCTGGGATAATGAAACATATACCGGATATCAATCCACCAAGATAACCATTAATTTTAAGACCTATATATATTGCTAATTGAGTGGATATTGGTCCCGGAAGCAATTGACATAAACCAATACCTTTTTCAAAAGATTGGGTTGAGATCAATTTTTTATTATTTATAAGTTCATCTTCGAATAAAGAAATATGAGCATATGGTCCTCCGAAACTGAAAATACCAATTTTTAGGAAAATTTTTGCAAGTTCAATTAAGGATATTTTTGCCATTTAAATATTCTAATTTTTCAAAATTAGTTTTTATGGTGATGATAAGCTTTGTTTGATTGATGGTAATTTAAGACTCGAAATCCAAGATAATAATATTAGAAGTGATGAAAAATAAAGACAATATTGAAGACCAACACTCGGATTTCTCCCAATCATAAATAGTAAGCCAGATAGTAATGTTCCAATTAGTCTCCCAGCAGCATTTGCCATGTAATAGAAGCCAACATTTAAACTGATTTTTTCATTATCAGAGTAGGCCAAAATCATATAAGAATGTGTAGAGGAATTCATTGCAAAAACAAATCCAAAAATAGTAAGTCCTAAAATTATTGCTATTGACGGAGAACTTTCTCTCCATAATGCGACTCCTATCAAAGATGGTATGACCATTAATACGGCACTCCAAAATTGGATAGCTTTACGATCTGGACTTTCTTTCTGGCCCCACATCTTTCTAATTGCTGGAGCCGAAGCCTGAACAATTCCATAACCTATTACCCAAGCCCCAAGAAATAATCCTATTTCCATGTAGTCCCAACCAAATGCCATATCTAGGAATACTGGAAGAGCTACAACAAACCAAACATCTCTTGCTCCAAAAAGAAAGAATCTTGCTGCTGAAAGAATATTTATTGCATTAGATTTTGAAAAAAGATCATTAAAAGCTGGTTTGGTTTTCATCTTGCCAATTTCTCCAGGCAAAATTAATGTAAATAAAAAGGCTAAGCAGAGTCCAAAACCCATAATTCCTACAGCATTATTGAATCCAAATAACTTATATAAAAGTCCACCCAAGAAAAAGCCAACTCCCTTAAGAGCATTTTTAGATCCAGTTAAAATAGCAACCCATTTAAAAAGTTGTTTTTGGCCAGTATCATTGCCATCATTTGTCTCTGGAACTACTGTCTTAACAGCACTTTTAGCACTCATTTTGTTTAAATCTTTTGCTATCCCACTAACTGCTTGAGCAACCATAACGTATGCGACACTAAAAATTACTGGCCAATCTTCCTTAACTGGAATAAGCATAAAAAGAGCCATGATTTGCAGGATAGTCCCAATCCATAAAGTAAGCCTTAATCCATATCTTGCTCCTATCCAGCCACCATAAAGATTAGTAATTATTCCAAAGAACTCATAAAAAAGGAAAAGTAAAGCAATTTGTAGAGTTGTGTAACCTAGCTCATGAAAGTGACCAACAACTAATAATCTTAATGCGCCGTCAGTAAGCGTGAACGCCCAATAGTTTGCTGTTACAACACTATATTGTTGAATATTAGATAACTTCATAAAGACATAAATTAAATCTCTTTTTTGATTACATATTCAGTAAGATCTGCAAGTCTGCAGCTGTAACCCCACTCGTTGTCATACCAAGCGTATATCTTTAATAAATTTGAATTAACAACCATCGTTGATAAACTATCAACTATTGAACTTCTAGGGTCATTTACATAATCTGCAGAAACTAAAGGTCTTTCTTCGTAGCCAAGAATTCCTTTTAAATAAGTTTCTGAAGCAAACTTAAGTGCCAAATTTACTTGTTCAACTGTCACTTCATTATTTAATTCAAAAACTGCATCAGTTAAAGAACCATTAAGTAGAGGAACTCTTACTGCATGGCCATTTAATTTTCCTTTTAATTCTGGGAAGATCTCGGCTATTGCTTTAGCAGATCCAGTAGTAGTAGGTATTAAACTTTGCATACATCCTCTTGCTCTCCTCAAATCACTTTTATAAAAATCTACAGGAACTTGAGTGTTGGTAATATCGTGAATAGTTGTAATAGCGCCGTGCTTAATTGAAAAATTTTCATTAATTACCTTTACTATCGGAGCTAAACAATTTGTAGTGCAAGATGCTGCAGTTACTAATTTATGTTTAGAAGGGTCATAAAGACTTTGATTTATACCGTAAACAACATTAAGTGACTCAGCTTCTGCAACAATTCCTTTGACTGGACAAGCTACTATTACTCTTTTCATCCCTAGCGAATCAAAATAGGGATTTAGTTTGTCTGGCTTTTTATTCTTTCCTGTACATTCCAAAATAATATCTACAGATGATTTTTCCCAAGGAACATCAAGGTAATTTTTAAAAGATGTGTAGGTTAGTTTCTTTCCATCAATTATTATTTCTTCTTCTTTAACCTTTATATCTTTCCCCCATCTGCCATGGACTGAATCGAATTCGAGTAGATGCGCAGCGGCATTCGAATCTCCTGCTATCTCATTTATATGAGTTATTTCTATATCAGCTCTATCCCATAATGCTCTGAAAACTAATCTGCCAATTCTTCCAAAACCATTAATTCCAATTTTCATAACTTTGAAATTTTCTATTGAAATTATACATCAAAATATTTTGATATATCAAGATGTTTTGATTAATGAAATCTTTTTTTTTTTAAGCTATATTTAGGAAAATTTAATTACTTTAAAATTGTTAAAAGATATTAGCAAAGTAAAAAAAGAAAATATATCTAATTTGATGGTTTCATTTTCTGATCCTTTTAGGCTAGAAATAATTGACCTAATGATGGATGGAGAAGTTTGTGTTTGCGATATTATGAAATTAACTAAGTTATCTCAATCAAGAATTTCATATCACATAAAAATTTTGAAGGAAGCTGGTCTTATCTCAGACAGACAAGAAGGTAGATGGGTGTATTACAGCCTAAATAAAGAAGCTCTCTTTTTGATCAAGGAATGGATAACTTCTTTGACAGATTATTCTTCAAATAAAAAACGTTGCTGCGAATAAATTATATTTTAGATTTTATTAATTAACTTCTGATTCCCTGTCATAAGTCATTCCTGATTGTTTCATCCACTCAGCTTTAGTTTTGCAATTTTGTTTGTGATTAAAGATGTGAAAACCTTCAATAATAATCATTATGGATAAAAGCAAAACAGGAATAAAATATACAGGTGAAGATATTACTTCTTTATATTTGATTTGAGCAATGAATTCCCTGTATTTAAACATCCCCACAATTTCTATTTAATAAATAATATTCACCTATGGTTAAGTAAAGTTAAAGAAAAATTTTTTTTAAAAAAATTAAGTTTAAGGATGTTTACTAAAAAAAAGAAGAAAATAAAACCTTTCTAATTGAACCTTTTGATTCTGTTATCAGGAAATCAGAAAACAAGGTGGGAAAAGTTAAAAACCATAATATGTTTATTCTAAAAATCAATATAATTTGATTCTACAATTTTCAAATTCTGGAACTACAGCATTAAATCCTTGAGCTAAAGCTTCTAAATCAAAAGACGCTGAAACTTCTGGATCATCCAAACTTTCTTCGAAATTAGAAGTGAACACCTTTGCCTGAAGGTTAGTTATCATACCTGCATCTACTTGATCGCAAAGCGTTCCACTTAAGCCTGCTCCAAAGCCATAAGAGAACCAAAAGGTAGAGTCCATTTTTTCTGCTCTAGATTCAAGAGGAGCTATCAATATTAAAGGAACTACTAGTGATCTAAAAATTTTATCTATAAATTTAACGCTCACAAGTTATAAAAATGTAATTGGTATCTATTCTACTTTTATAAAGCGAATTGTCTAATCCTTTGGTAAAGTATCACGATTGATAACTAAAGCTCGTGCGTGATCCGCGGTGAATGTTTTCTATATGTAGAAGGAATAAACGGCACAAGTATGTAGAAAGTACGTATACTTAGCGCTACTTTTGGCGCTCCTTTCTCAATTTAAGACAGTAAGCAATAAAAAAGCGAGTTGGGAGACTCGCTAGGATGACTTGGTTTTTAAGAGTCGGGGCGACAGGATTCGAACCTGCGACCTAGTGCTCCCAAAGCACTCCTTCGTTAATATGAGATTTATCAATATTACCTTTCTATAACTAGGCTTTAACTAAGAGAGTGGAACGAGTTTGAGACTCAATATTGCGGTAACTATATAGTCGTATATAGTTTGTATATAAGATTAGTGCTCCTCCTAGCGCTCCCCTATACGACATAGTGTCCTATGTTAACTAGGTCGTTGATTTGTTAGTTTTTTTGAAAAGTAGATATACAAAAAGTGGCAATTAACAATATTTATTTCTTGAAAATTAAATAGGTTTTTTATTTTCAACTAATAATTATTAGCAGTTGAAAGATAGGTAGACCTTAAACCTAAAGAATTTTGGAACGGATTCTGTATAGAAAATATACACTTATGCACTATTAATTCTGCTCAATGTATCGTTATGAACATATTCTGCTCTATAAATTACAAATAATATGATCCCCAAAATATTGGGCTAGATATATTTTTTACGTCTGGTAATTTTAATGAAATTAGATAAGTTCAAATGCCAGAAAAAACAGTTGAAAAGACAGCAGCTTTTGCAGTAAACATAAGTAAGTTGGCGGTAATAATTTATCTAGGCTTTGTAGAAGTATTTAAAATTGGCAAATTAATTAGAGAGAAGTTAGAAGCTTATTTTGATGAATTACGATTATCTAGAGAATGGGCTATGGAAGCTTATTCAATACTAAAAAAACGACTAGAGGAACAAAAAGTAGCGGGCGGTATAGAAAATTAGTTATTTACAATCTTGAACTTTTAAATGTTTAGGAAGAAATGAAAAGCTTACTACTTGCACCGCTTTTACTAGGTTTAATTCCTACAGCTAATGCTGGGATATACATTTATCCTTTCTTTAATAAAGGAATAGAGGTTCGTTGTGCAGATAATGAACCAAAACATTTAATTTCTTTTAAAGCTGGAAGGGTTATGAAATTTGAAGATTATGGAGAAGAAAAATATAAATTCCCAGAAACTTATCTTTATCCAGAAAAACCTAACGATAAGTATTCATATTTCCCTAGTACGACAGGTTCAAAATGTAGTTATAGAAAATTAAGTAGAAAAGAAAAAAAGTTCTATATTAAAAAAGCATTTAAAACTTGTATTGCTTCAAAAGAATTAAAAGAAAACTGCTATGGGTGGAACTAAATAAGGAAAGAAGTAGGCACAAACTAAATCAAACTATATCAATCTAGCGCTCCTTTTATCGCTCCTTTCTCAACTTAAGACTAACTCAAATATTTATAAACCATTGCTATGACTAATCGGGGCGATAGGATTCGAACCTGCGACCTAGTGCTCCCAAAGCACTTAACTGCTCTAGTGAAGCACTAGGTTTTCAAGCTATGACTATTTTTTTGCTTAGTTTTGCGTAGTTCCTCCTGACAAATTAAGCATTATTTGTCGGCGATTTGTCGGCAATTAATCTGTCGATTTTGATAATTTTATTTGAAAGACTTTTAAAATAGACTTTTAATTTTTAATAAATAATTATTGAAAGTTTAAATAAATCAATCATATTTATAAAACCCTTTTCTTTATAGAGATTTCCATAGCATTTATTTCGCAAGACAAAAGTTATTATGACTAAGGAAAAGAACTCTTATGAATTTTTTAAATCTGCACAAGATAAATTAACTGGGGGAGACTATGATGGTGCAATAGATGATTTTGATAAGGCTATAGCAATAGAACCTAGAAACCCTAATTACTTTTGGAAAAGAGGAATAGCCAAAAGTCGTTTGGGGGATAATAAAGGAGCAAATGAAGATTTCCTAAAGTCAGCCAAGGTAAATAATATGAAGGATAAAGTAATTGATTTAGGGAAAGAAAAAAAAGAAGATAAAATTAAAGATAAAATAGAAAACTATAGACGAGAAAGAGAAGCTAAGAAAATAGTTAACGAAGAGGACTGGGAATTATTGAGTAGTATGTTTGACAAAACTGAGGATGAATTAAAAAAAGATTATTCGTATTTTTTGGAAGATAAATTTAAAGGGAGTTTTATCGAATACGAATTCACCTTGGAAATTGCTGCAGAAAAATTAAGAAGTAAGTCTAGTGATGAAATTAAATCTGATAAAGATCAAAAAGAAGACAAATATGTTGGAGAATTAATTAATGGTAAACCAAATGGGAAAGGGACTAAAACTTTTGCAAATGGCAATACTTATTCAGGAGAATGGAAGAATGGAGATTTCCATGGAAAAGGAACTTATATAAATAACTATGGGCAAAGATTTGAAGGATATTGGAAATATGGAAAAATATATAATGGAGAATTATTTTACAAAAAAGGAGTTTATCCTAATAGTCAAGATGAAAAATATATTGGAGAAATTGCTTACTCTTATGGTTCGCCCGTCCCACATGGAGAGGGGATTTATTATTCCAGCAACGGAGATGTTTATAATGGAGAATTTTTTGATTGGAGAAAAGAAGGTTCAGGAACTTTTACTTGGGAAAATGGAGATTCCTATACTGGGGAATGGTCTGAAGATAAATTTAATGGATATGGGGTGTTAACAAAAAATGGAATAAAAACAGAAGGTGTTTGGGAAGATGGAGAAATAGTTTCTGAATCAGGCGAATATTTAACTAAAGAAGCTGAATTCTCAATTTCTGATAGAGAGCTTTTATTGGAAATTTTCAAAACAGAAGGCACTGGAGAATATCTTGAATATGCTTCCAATGATTTAAAAAGTGACCGTGATGTTGTTATTAAAGCCATTAAATCATCTGGTCTTGCATTCATTCATGCGAATGAAAAATTTAGAAATGATCGAGAAATAATACTCATAGCTTGTAGTACTTACTACTCTGACTTGGTTATTGCGAATGTTCCAGAATTCTTTCGAGAGGAATCTGATATCGTTATCAGTGCAATTAAATCAAATAATAATTCATTAAATTATATTTCCTCTAAATTGAGAGGAGAGCGTAATTTTGTTCTTAATGTAATCAGTAAATATGGATGTTCTATTGAACATATCTCTCCTAAACTCCATGCAGATAGAGAAATTATTCTTAAAGCGGCTAGGAATGATGGCATGTCGATTCAATTTGCCTCTGAAGAATTTAAAGCTGACAGGGAAGTTGTTCTTCAAGCAGTCAAACAAAATGGTTGGGCTTTGCAGTATGCCTCTTATGAACTTCAAGCAGATCAAAAAATTGTGCTCTCTGCAGTAAGAGAAAGAGGTAATGCATTAGAGTATGCCTCTACTGATTTACAAGCTGATAGAGAAATCGTTTATGAGGCTTGTGTTTCTATGGGACGTGCTTTGCAATATACTACTTCCGAACTGCAGGCTGATAGGGAAATTGTGCTTGCAGCGGTTAGCCCTAATAAGGAAACTAATAAAGATAAAGACTTTAAGTGGGATTCAAATTGGGCTATCTACTATGCTGACCCAAAATTCCGAAAAGATCGAGAAGTTATGCTTGCAGCGGTTAGGGCTAATTCACAAAGTCTTGAATATGCATCTGATCATTTACGCAAAGATAAGGAATTAGTTTTAACTGCTTGTGAAGGGAATGGGCAATATGACGCATTTAAATTTGCGCATATCTCATTATTGAGTAATAGAGAATTTGCATTGGAGGCAGTTAAAAAATACAGTTATGTTCTTGACAAATTCCCTGATTCGATTAAAGCAGACAGAGAAGTTGTCCTTCAAGCAATAATTAAATCGGGTGGATCAGAGCTTGAACATGCCTCTAGGGAATTAAAAGCTGATAAGAAATTTGTTCTTCAAGCAGTTACAAATAATCCCTGGGGGGCTCTAAAATATGCCTCTAAACAATTACAAGCTGACAGGGAAGTTGTCCTTCAAGCAGTAAAGAATTCTGGTTGGGCGCTAGAATATGCCTCTGAAGAATTAAAAGCAGACAGAGAAGTTGTTCTTGAAGCAGTTACTAATAATGGATGGGAACTTAAATTTGCTTCAGATAAATTTAAAAATGATCGCGAAGTAGTTTTAACAGCTGTTAGATCGAGCAAAGATGCTAGATACGGAAACTCAATTTTTGAGTTTGCTTCTGAGGAATTAAGAAGTGATAGAGAAGTTGTACTTGAAGCAATACAAAATTGTGGATGGGCACTTAAATTTGCTTCTGAAGAGTTGAGGAAAGATCGTGAAATTGTATTGAAAGCAATTAAAAAAGTTGTTCGAGTCTTAGAGTTCGCTTCTGAAGAGTTGAGGAACGATCGTGAAATTTTGATTGCCGCAGCAAAAGTGAATGGTCATGATTTATTTTATGCATTAATAAAATAAAATTGAAACCTAAGAATAACGAAGAATAAGTCAGTATAGCTAAGCATTTGTCGGCTTTTTGTCGGCTGAAGTAACCGACATAATTTCCAATAAAAAAGCGAGTCTGGGTTACTCGCTAGTATGACTTGGTTTTTAAGAGTCGGGGCGACAGGATTTGAACCTGCGACCTAGTGCTCCCAAAGCACTCGACACCCCATTAGCAGCACTACGTTTTCGAGCTATAACTAATATCTTGCGTAGTGTTTCGTTTTTTGTCTAGAAAAATAACTTATGTTTTGGCGGAATTTTGACGGATTTATGTAATCAATTAAATATATCTTTGATTTGATTCTTTTTATTTATTTCAAAAATAAACTAATGTGTATTATTCTTTATATTTAAATTCAATAATTTAAATGTTCTGTCCTGCCTGTGGAGCTGAGAATAAAAAACCAGCTAAATATTGCACAAATTGTGGAGGAGAACTTCCAATAATCTCTTCTTCCAGTAATGATATTCAAGAAGATAATGGGAGGCTAAAAATATATAAATCTTCAAAGAATAAAGACTCGTTTAATGGAGATATACCTAACAAAGAAGATTATTTATTTAACAATCCAAGGTTTAAGAAGAAAAGTCACTTTAAGGTTTATGCACTTAGTCTGATCACATTTGGAATATATGGTTTATATCTTCTTTATAAGTCGATAAAGAATTTAAATAAAATACACAACAAACAGATTTTAGATCCTCAATTATATATAGTTCTTACAATCTTTACCTGTTCAATAGCAAGTGTTTACTACTACTGGAGGATAATTAAAGAATTTGATTTAATAGCTAAAGAACAAAGTAATTTAGTAATAGATAGGAATAATTTAACCCCACCGCCATTTAAAAATCTCAAGGAATATTTTTTAGCTTGGATATGCTTTGCTATTCTTTCTGGGGTCTTTTCGTTTGGATTGTCTTGGATAATTACAAACGTAATTGACGCATGTTTTATTATGTGGTTTCAGATGACAGTTGATTACGCTCTAGATTTGAAGAATAGAGCAGAACAAATAGAATCTTGAAAAATTAAAAATACAATTATCATATTTAATAATTTCCCTTAACAGAGTTATTTGATAGATGTCCCGCAGTTAGCGCAAAACTTAGATTCATTGGAGTTTTGATAACCACACTTTGAACACCTATTGATATTTAAAATTTCATCATATTTCCCCAAATCTAACCATTCCAAAAGCTTTTTAGTTCTAAACAAAGTCCATGGATGAGATACAGGAACCAATTGCCCTAATTGCATAAGATATTCTACAGAGTAAGTTTGACTTATTCCTTTTACGAATTTATCCATTGAGTCATAGTCTTGTTCTTGGAATCTAATAGCTTGATTTATAAATTCTTTCTCAAAGTCTTTAGTTTGATACTTGATCGGAACTCCTGCCCATTTCATGAAGACGCCGAGAGCTGCTTCTTTTTTCTGACAACATAATAAACCAGCTCTATCACAAGTAAATTCTGCCATGCGAATCCAATGATAAAGAGGCAGACTTATCCCCTCGGTAACTAGGCCTCCAAGGCCAAGAGTAAACTGTTGAACACCCAATGACACTATTGGTACAAGCACTTTTCCAAGCATCTGGTAAAGCACATGACCACTCTTGATATGTCCTAATTCATGTCCCAATATGAAAAGAAGTTCATCATCATCTAATAAATCAATAGCGCCAGAATGAAGCATTATCATAGGCTTCTCAACTCCAGAAGCCATTGCATTTACTGAATAGTCAAATTTTATATAAAGTTCTGGGATATCTTTTAAATCTAGAATTTTACAAGCCTGCAAGTAAAGGTCAAATACTTTAGGAAAGTTATTTTTATTAATTGCTAAATATTGCCCGGTATATTCTATTCGAAGTAATTTTTCAAAACCAAGTTCGTAAAACTTTTTTGTCAACTTGGGTAAGCCAGGGATTTTCTCCAGGGTATTTAATGCCGCTTTATCTAATTCATGTTCATATTCAGTTGGGTCTAAACCATTTAAAATTTTTGACATAAAAAATTTTGTTTTTGTTTAGTCCCTTTGAAAATCTTACTATGAAATTATTTATTATGAAAACTTTTGACGGATTTTTGACGGAAAAGTATTCCGTCATAATTTACCCAATAAAAAAGACAGGCTGGGAAACCTGTCTGTAACTTGGATTATTAGAGTCGGGGCGACAGAATTCGAACCTGCGACCTAGTGCTCCCAAAGCACCCAGTACGCAATTTGCGACAGTACCCTCAAGAAACAAGTGAGGCTATAGCTTATGAGTTACTAATACTAGGATTTAGTTGAGTCTTAATATCACTCATTTATGCAGCAATGTATGGCATGGATATGCAAATAATCGCTAAATAATCGCTGAGCTGAAACCTAGTGCTAAAAGGGAGTAATTTTTATCAAATAATACAATAAGGGTTACTAAAAGATTTACTGCAAAATAATCTATTGCGTTTATGTTCCTCTAATGATTTTGAATAAATATTAGCTGTGAGAATTGCTCCGAAATTTATTAAAACCACAGTTAATACAAGTAGCTCTATAGCGAGGTTGGTCATAAGATTACCCTCCTTAAATTTATAAAAAAACTCTATAACGAAATAATCAATATTGAATAGAGTTTAAATTCTTATTTTTGGGAATCTAAATCATCTGACAAGGGTTCCCAATCACAACTGTCTACACATTCTTCTAAAGTTTTTTCAGAAGAACTTTTAAGTTCGCAACTACGGAGACAATCATAAAACGCATACTTAGGATCTAATTCGTTTTTGAATTGTTTATTTCTGAACGTATTCATAATTAAACTCCTTTTGCTTTTTTCTCGAGTTGATTAATTAATTTGTCTAACCAAAGTGTGTTATCGATCTTCTTGGTATTTTTGAAGTATTTTGTTTTGTAAGTACTCATGAAGTTAAACCTCAATCAGTGGAACTAAATTAAATGCAATGATTTAAATTTCCTAGAGCAAAAATACTCTTTATGAAAATAGTGAAATATTAAAAACCGATTAATTGATATTTTCCCTTAAGTATTTGCACTCTTGATTTTAAGAATAAGTGATACTAAATAACTACTAGATCAAAGGAGGTTAATTATGACTTGCGGAAATCCTATTAAACATAAGTTCCAAAATGCTTTTAATTCTTTTATTGATGCGATTTCATTTGAAAGAAAATTAAGTGATGACCAAATGGAATGTATGCAGTTTGGTATATGTGACTATTCTCCAAAACAAGTAGAGGAAGTACCTTTTTTTCATTACTAAATAGTTTTGATTAAAAGCGATTAAGAGGGCAAGGTTATGCAAGGTATACCAGATAATCGCTAAATAATCGCTAAGTCTTATTTTTCTTATAGTAGGCAATAAAAAAGAGAGTCTGGGAAACTCTCTTGTATGACTTGGTTTTTAAATGGTCGGGGCGACAGGATTCGAACCTGCGACCTAGTGCTCCCAAAGCACTTTAAATTAATTTAGTGCACATGGTCTACAGGCTATATCTATTGAGTGAGGGATTTATAAAGGGATAATATGTTTGAACTAAGGAATTTGTTGGCTGATTTGTTGGCTAAATAAACAAATGATTATTTTAAAAAGTATTTATTTTTATTTTTTTCTGTTTCTTCTCCATTTCATATAGTCATTTAAGACGCTGTTCGCAGATTCCATAATATACATCAATACCATCAGAAACATTCCAATTTGGAGAATTGGATCCAATCTCCAACCCTGAAAGAAAAGAATACCTCCAACTAAAAGCGAACCCAAGAATCTCCCAAGAATTTGCAAAACTTTATAAACCAATTTGAAAACAAAAGCTTCTGATCTATCTTCGTTTTTATTTATAGATTCTGAATAAAATATCACTTGTGAAATTCCAGCGGGTGTAGCAAGTAAACCCCAAAGGAAAAGAAGAAGCCCATTTATTGAAGCCCAATTAAGTGATGCATTTACCATTTAGTTTAAAAAGTATGTTTTATAAATGATAGGAAGCCATTTATCTTTCAACAACTAATCAATTTGTTGGCTATTTGTTGGCGCATT
>CACGNA010000020.1 GCA_902574425.1 uncultured Prochlorococcus sp.
ATATATTCTCTACTTCAGTTTGTTCTTCATGCGAAATCTCAGAAAAACCTAATTGATCCCAACTTTTTTGAAATCTCATACCACCTAAAGATAAAATAGGAATATTTAGATTAGTTCGACCAAATCTACGATATTGCATCTTTTTGATATTAATGCTTATTCATTCTTGGTGGCTTTCCAAATGATTGAAACATATCCCTATCGAGACTATTCTCTAAATCATCCAATTCTTCAAACTTCACCCAATTAATGCAGTCAACAGGGCATGTATCTATTGCTTCTTGTATTACATCAACACTATCCCCATCTTGTCTAATAGCACGACTTCTTCCATGAAATTCATCAACCATGAAAGTGTTTGAAGCAACGTGTACGCAGTATTTACAACCAATACACTTAGCCTCATCAACCCATACAGCTTTTTCTGCTAACTGACCACCTAAAACAGGCTCCCAGCCTGTAATCTCAAGATTTTCCTCAACATTATCAAATGGATCAGAAAAATCCATAATCTGACATTAGTTATCCCACTTGGTTAAAACCAATTCAATAGAACCATCATTTTTGTTTTTTTGTTCCACAATTTGATAACCATCCTCTTGTGTTTTGGAAATAATTGTTTGGTAAGCATACATTTGAGTAACTTTAGAAATAAATCTTTCTACTGGCAACTCAAATTTCCATAAATCCAGATCGGTAACTAATTCATATGCATTTGAATTATTGTCCCATTTAAATCCAACTTTAGTATTTCCAGCTAAATTTATACTTATATCAACAGCTGTAAATTTACCCCTATAGCCTTTAACAAACTTTTCTTCTTGATTAATATTATAACCAAGATTATTTAAGGCCTTAATTAATGGCTCCGCTTCTTTGAGCTGCGTTTTAATGGTACTAAAATGTGACATTAGATTCGGTGTTAAGTTGGTTTAAGTTTTCATTTTGATCAGAGATGAAAGCATCAGATGTTTTATTCTTTACTGTTACTTTACCGAGAGCATCTTCAAGGTTTTTTGTAGCTTCATTGCATGAATTACCAGTGAATCCTTCGACAGTCTCTTCAACTCTTCCGTCTTGATGAATTTTGAATCTCAATGTTTTTTGAGGCATTAAATTCAAGTACTTTGTACTTCTAATTTATATAGAATAACGAAATTTTTTTGTTTCTGTTGGTACAAATTAATTAATTTTAATTCTTATATTTAATATCTAATAAATAATTTTTCTTCGGTTGCGTATTGGTTAAAAAAATAAAGAAATTTAATTATAAAAACCTTGCATACCCATAGAATCCAATGCAGTTTTTGCTTCCTCCATGACTGAGGGCTCTTTATCGAAAAGGGCTATCTTGGTACATTCATCAATAAAAATATCTTGAAATGAATTGTTTAATTTTTCGTACAACCTAGACAATGACCAAATACAATTACTTCTAACTCCTGACTCATTATCAATTTTTAAACTTATTAAAAGTTGTTCTGCTGCTAATTGAGCATTTTCAAAAGAAACATTTCCAATTTCGGCTAAAGAACTAGATGACCATAACCTTACTGCAGCCACATCATTCTTTAAAGCATTTATTAATGGCTCTAAAACAATTTGGTTATCATAATTAGCTAAACTCCATGCAGTCGCTCTTCTGACATAAGCATTATCATCAGTTTCCAATAGACTGACAAGTTTCTGGACTGCGCTAGGACATGGATTACGACCTAAAGCGTATACAGCACTCATTCTTTCAACAGGACAGGGTTGGTCAAGTAATGGTAACAATAAGGGGAAAGATCTTTGGTCTCTATACTCACAAAATATTCTAAGGCCTTGTATTCTTTCTTCTCTGTTGCCTTTAAGCATTTTTAAAGCTTCATTGCATTCTTGAGTTATATTTAAACCTTTTGAAAAGACATCCTTATCAATTTGTTCTAAAGGATCTATTTCAAGCTCTAAAGCCAATTCCCTAGCTAAAACATCTGGATCAACAGCAATTTCAGCTAAGCTTTCTTTATTAGAATCCTTATTTTTTGTCATTTTAAAAAACTAAAAATATTAATTCAAAGGAGCAGGTGACATCATATCTCCTGGTAACCAAATTCTTGCACTAACTGCAAAGAAGGCAATCCCAAAAAGTACTACAATAGCGAAAGGTAAAATTTTTGTCTTAATAAAACCCAAAGATTTAATATGAGGTAAGTCAATAATAACCTTTTTAAGAGACTTTTAAAAAATAATTTTAGATGACCTTATTTATTTCTTGCATTTTGTCTTAACTGACCACATGCAGCATTTTTATCAAGGCCTCTACTTTTACGAAAGCTAACAGCAATGCCATGATTAAAAAGTCTAGATTGAAATAATTCAAGATTTTTTAGAGAAGCTCGTTTAAATTCAACCTCATCAATTGAGTTGTACTGTATTAAATTTACATGACATTGAAAGCCTCTTAGCAAATTACTCAATTCACTAGCATTTTCTAAAGTATCATTAACACCACTTAGCATTAAATATTCAAAACTTACTCTCCGACCAGTATCTCTTACAAATTGCCTACAATCTTCAATTATATTTTTGATATCATAATTTTTTGCACTTGGTATTATCATTTCTCTTATTTTTTGATTTGAAGCATGTAGGCTTATTGCTAATGTAAATTGACACTTGCCTAAAATCTGGAAAGACTTTGCTGATAATTTATTAATCATTTTTGGTACAGCCACTGTACTTACAGTTATCTTTCTCTGACTAATCTGAAAATCCTCATTTATAGATCTAATTGACAAAAGCAATTCATCAATATTCAATAAAGGTTCACCCATGCCCATAAAAACAATATTAGTGACTTTTCTATTCATTTCATTTTCAATAAATAAAATTTGATCTAATATTTCACTAGATTTTAAAGATCGCTTCAAACCCTCTTTCCCAGTTGCACAAAATTTACAGTCCATAGGGCATCCAACTTGAGTTGAAAGACATGCAGTAAGTCTTTTTTCAGTTGGTATGCCAACGCACTCAATACTTTCATCGTCAACTGTAGAAAGTAACAACTTTAGGGTGCCATCATTAGCCACGTTCTTTTCTTGAAAACTAAGTTCGCTTACTTTAAAACCGTCAACCTGTAACTTTTTTCTAAAATCCAAAGGTAAGACTTCTATTTGCTCAAGATTTTTTTTCTTATTTCTATAGTTATAAATCCACTTGTAGATTTGGCGACCTCTGAAAGCAGCTTGACCATAATTTAAAGCTAAATTTTCTAATTCATCAACACTACTTCCAAGAAGATTTTTCAACTTATTATGTCTTTATTTAAGAACTATCCTCACCATAACAGCAAACCGTGTTTCAGGAAAAATTCTGTAAGAATTAGCGCAACAAATCCAATCATTGCCACTCTGCCATTAAGTCTTTCATTATAGAAATGGAAACCGTAACGAGGTAATTTTCTTTTGGGGAGAATCTCTGGCTTAATCATCACTTACAAATTAAAGAAATAATTCTAGTCAATAAAAATGAAAATAGATAATATTTATTCATCAGACAAAAGGCCTTCTTCTTGTAATCCTTCCAATGCAGCAGGATCTGGTAATTGATCTTCAGAAAATTGATTTTCAGCACTAGGTCTTGCAAAGGCAGCAAAATTACTGGAAGTGGGGTCGATTCCATGTCGGTTCCTCGTAGTTTCCAAATCTTCATCACTAGGATCATCAAGTATTGCAGTAGAGCTTACGGCCGGTGTTTGTGGCATATCAACCGTATAATCTGGCCTTAAGTTCTGCGCTCTTCTATATCCACCAGATTCTTCCGCAAGAATATCAGGATGCGGGCCAGCCTCTGAAGCTAATTCCTCAACAAATCCGCTAAAACCAGTACCTGCAGGTATTAACCTACCGATAATAACATTTTCTTTTAAACCTCTTAACCAATCAGATTTACCTTCAATTGCAGCTTCTGTAAGAACCCTAGTAGTTTCTTGGAATGAAGCTGCTGATATAAAGCTATCTGTATTGAGGGAGGCTTTAGTTATACCCAACAAAACCGGAGTAAACTCTGCTGGAGCCCCTCCTGTAATTGCCATTGCTTGATTAGTATCCTCCACTTGCCTCAATTCTATAAGTTCACCAGGCAAGAGAGTAGTGTCCCCAGCATCCTCTATGCGGACTTTACTTGTCATTTGTCTGACAATAACCTCAATATGTTTATCATCGATTGCAACACCTTGAGACTTATAGACGTTTTGGACTTCATTTACCATACTTCTTTGTAGTTTTGATATAGATTCTCGAGCTGCCTCCATTAGAGGTTTTTGATCTTTTAAATCAACGAAGTAACAATCTAATAATTCATGCGGGTTAATTGGACCATCAGTTAAAATTTCTCCACCTGTAACTTGTTGTCCATCACTAACCATTATATTTTGTCCAATTAAGAGTTGATATTCGTTAACCAAATCATCTTTTTCAATAACGGATAAAGAAACTGATTCTTCATCATTACCTTCTTTAATCTGAACAATTCCAGATTTTTTACACAAAATCGCAGAATCTCTGGGTCTCCTAGCTTCTAACAACTCTTCAATTCGAGGTAATCCTTGAACAATATCTCCAGTTTTCTGCCGCTCAAAAACAAGTAAAGCTAAACCATCTCCCCTCAGAACTAAATCGCCATCTTGAACATGTAAAACTGAATCAGGAGAAACCATATAAGGCCTTCCAAGTCTTAATGTTACTGAACTACTAGAAATTGCTTCAATTTCTCCACAAGAAGTAGATTTATCAGATTCACTAATAGGATCACCATCAACTACGCGATCACCAACTTTAACGACTGCTTTCTTACTAATCTTAATTTGAATTTTATCTTGCTCCCTTTCAACGATTAACCTTCTTATGGGCTCATCATCTGTAACATTTGGTAATTGAACCAATCCCTTTTCTTTACAAAGAATTTGAGTAGTAGCTATTACATCTCCTGCTTTAACTATTTGATTATTATTAACTTGCAATTCTGTATGTGTTGAGCCATGACTAGAGTCTGATATAGTATCTCTTCTTACTAGAATAGATTCTAATATTACTAAATTTAATCTATTAATTGATGGATCATTTTTATCTTCAATCGACTCAACATCAATAGTCATTTGAGGAGTAGCATCAAAACTTTCAATGCTTAAATGAGTTCTAAGTAATTCAACTCCTTCAACTGATTTTATCAATTCACCGTCTTTATAAGTCAGCCTTTGGATGGCTTTTAAGCCTAAATGTGGTCCTTTGTCTTGTTTAACGTGAGATAATTCGGGTAATTCTGCTTGATCAGGGATAGTAAATTCTTCTACAGTTCTTAATAGTAAGCCTTTACATGTAGGAGTTTCTAACTTTTGAACAAATAGAATTTCTTTATTATCAATACCCTCCAAAATCTTTTCTCCTGGATTTACGAGATTGCCTTCTTCGGTAAATCTATTTAAAACTTCTTCATCTTTGCACTCATGAAAAGTTCCATTTCTTACAGTTATTTCACGGAGAATATCATTTTTCTGAGTCACCGTAACAATTCCTGATGTTTGACTAAAAATATCTTTTACAACTTCTGTCCCTGCTTCAATCCATTGCATATCTTCAATCATTAGAAGAGATATATCCTTGTTTATTTCATGTGTCTCTTGGGGAATCCAAAGCAATGTTCCCCCTTGACTAACTTCAAAACCATTTTTAGATGATCTTGCTTTTTTGACACTTAATCCCGGCGAATATTTTACTAACCCGCCAGTTTTTGTACGGAACCTTTCATCGGTTAAATCTGCTATAACCTCACCATTACTTATCTTACTCTGAGGGGAAGTGTTCAAACGATAGGAAGTTCCATCGCTAGATTCCAAATGATATGTTTGACCTGAGTGGGTAGATTCTTCAATTAATTTATAATTACTTAAAGACATTGAAGTAGTAACAATCTGAACTTCCCTTGAATCTCCTATTGATTCTCTTAATCTAACTTGTCCGCCAAACTCAGTTGATTGACTTGCCTCTGCTAAAACAGTTCCTTCATCTACAAAATCTTTAGATGAAACAACTGGTCTTGCATTAGGTGGTAAGTTATAAACATCTCCAGCTAAGACCCATAATCTGCCTAATCTTTGAGCTTTTAAAGTAATATTTCCCTGCCTATCTGTGACCTCCTTTGGTTGAATAACCTTGTCGTACTTGACTTGACCAGCTAAGTCACAAATAACATCTTTTGTTGCTTTTTCAACGCTCTTTTTAACGGCTCCCGCAGTTATCTGAGCAACAGTTATATCAGAATTAATTTCTTGACCATCATCTACGAATAAAAGCGATCCACTAGAAACTTCAATTTTTTGAGCTTTGTTAGAGTTATTTGCTTGAGGAACTATTTTTAATATGAAATCAACTTCGGCTTGTTTAGCTTCTACGCCATGAGGAGTTCTATAACCTCTAACCTTTGCTTTTGAGCTAAATTCTACTTTACCAGAAATCTTTGATCTTACAACTCCACTTTCAGCCGTTGAGACACCTCCAGTATGGAAAGTTCTCATTGTCAATTGGGTTCCGGGTTCTCCAATAGATTGAGCAGCAATGATTCCTACTGCTTCACCTAAGTCAACAAGATGATTATAAGCCAAAGCCCATCCATAACATCTCCTGCAAACGGATCTATTTGCTTCACATGTTAAAGGGGATCTTATTTTTACATTTGTAATTGATGCTTTCTCAATTTTTTCTGAAAATAAAGGATCGATTGCAGTATTTTGAGGAATAATTAAGTTGTCTTCAGAATCTAAAATGTCCTCAGCTGTGAGTCTTCCAAGAAGCCTTGCTCCAAATTTACCATCTTCAGCTTCAACAACTATTGATCGTTCTGTTCCACAGTCTTCTTCCCTGACAATTACATCTTGAGCAACATCAACTAATCTTCGAGTCAAATAGCCAGAATCCGCAGTTCTTAAGGCAGTGTCTACCAAACCTTTCCTTGCTCCATAAGAGGAAATTACATATTCAGTAACAGTGAGTCCTTCTCTAAAGTTTGTTCTTATTGGCAGGTCAATAATTTCTCCTTGAGGATTAGCCATTAATCCTCTCATACCAACAAGTTGTCTTACCTGAGACATATTCCCTCTCGCTCCTGAATTAGCCATCATCCAAACGGAATTCAGAGGATCATTTAGATTGAAATTATTTTTAACCGCATCTACTAATCTCTCATTAGTTTCAGTCCATGTATCAATAACTTTTGTGTGTCTCTCAACTTCTGTAATTTCACCCAGTCTGTAGCATTCTTCTGTAGCAGATATTTGTTCTTCAGCTTGCCCTATCAAATCTTGTTTAGCTTCAGGAACTTTTAAGTCATCTACTGAAATAGAAACAGCAGCTTGGGTAGCATATTTAAATCCTAAGTCCTTTAAATTATCAGCCATAGCTGCGGTTATGGCAGTGCCATGAGTTTTATAAGCCCAAGAGACTAAATTTTTTAAGGCTTTCTTGTCAACTACTTTATTCTTGAATGATGGCGGGGTTTTAGCTAAAGCAGGCATTATAACTGGATTATTCTTTTTTGAGTTCTTAGTAGTTTTACGTACTCTGGAAGTTTTTTTAGATTTGGATGATGTCATGATTTTTAAATGAATGAAAAAAATTTTTTAGAGATTACGTTTTAGATATAGAATCAATAATGGTATAGTTCATGACTACTCTCCCAACTGTTGTCAAAACAAATCTGCTTATCAAGTTATTCTGAGAGTCAAATCTATCTCTTCTTAAATTCCAGGTTTCTAACCTAGAGCCATCTTCTAGCTCTTCAGTTTTTTGTGGATTAATCATTTCGTCCTCATCTTCAACTTCTCCATTAAATCTAACCCAAACCCATTCATGTAAGCTGAGTCTTTTATCTTCAAAAGCAAAAATTACATCTTCTAGTGAAGCATATGTACTCTTATTATCTCCAAAATCAGGTTTTTGATAATTTGGTTGCAAAGCCGTCAGATAATAAGAACCTAAAACCATATCTTGTGATGGAGTAACAATGGGTTCCCCAGTAGCAGGAGAAAGAATATTATTACTAGCTAACATAAGCATACGTGCTTCAGTTTGTGCCTCTAACGCTAAAGGAACATGAACTGCCATTTGATCTCCATCAAAGTCAGCATTAAATGCAGGGCACACTAAAGGATGGAGTTGTATTGCTCTCCCTCCAACTAACTTAGGTTCGAAAGCTTGAATTCCTAACCGGTGCAGTGTGGGTGCTCTGTTTAAAAGAATTGGGTGACCTTCAATCACTTCTTGAAGTACCTGCATAACTTCATCATCAGCTTTTTGTATTAACTTTTTTGCAGCTTTAATATTATTTACAATATTTTGCCTTATTAATCTATGAATTACAAAAGGCTGAAAGAGCTCAATGGCCATTTCCTTTGGGAGACCACACTGATGCATTTTTAATTTGGGGCCCACAACTATTACAGATCTTCCTGAATAATCAACACGCTTACCGAGAAGATTCTGTCTAAATCTTCCTTGTTTTCCTTCAATGATGTCACTAAGTGACTTAAGAGCCCTATTGTTTGCTCCAACAACAGTCCTTCCCCTCCTTCCATTATCTATAAGAGCATCTACTGCCTCCTGAAGCATTCTTTTTTCATTTCTAACAATGATTTCAGGAGCCAAGATTTCTTGAAGTCTTGCTAATCTATTATTTCTATTTATAACTCTTCTATAAAGATCATTTAAATCCGAAGTTGCGAATCTTCCCCCATCAAGCTGAACCATAGGTCTAAGATCTGGAGGTATAACAGGAATTGCATCTAAGACCATCCATTCTGGTTTTGCATTAGTTGCAATAAAATTATCAATAACTCTTATTCTTTTTATCAGTTTTGCCCTTTTCTGACCCTTACTATTTGTAATTTCTTCTCTGAGCTCCTCCGCAACCTGATTCAAATCAAGGTCCTCAAGTAATTGTTTCAGGGCCTCAGCACCAATCCCGACAAAAGGTTCATTTTCAATAGTTGAATCTTCAGCATAGATTTCATCTTCAATTTCCAGCCATTCATCCTCAGTGAGTAATTGCTTATATTTGAGTTCTTTATGATCACCAGGATCTAAAACAACATAACAATTAAAATAAACTATTTGTTCAACATCTCTAAGTGGAATATCCAAAAGAATTGCAACGTAACTAGGAATTCCTTTCAAATACCAAACATGGGAAACTGGTGCAGCAAGTTTTATATAGCCCATCCTATGTCTTCTAACTCTACTTTCAGTTACTTCGACCCCACATCTCTCGCAAACAATCCCTCGATGTCTAACTCTTTTGTACTTACCACAATGGCATTCCCAATCTTTAGAGGGCCCAAAAATCTTTTCACAAAACAATCCATCCATTTCTGGTTTAAGTGTCCTGTAATTGATAGTTTCAGGTTTCGTAACTTCACCCACCACTTGTCCATTAGGCAATGTCCTCTGTCCCCAATCCATTATTCTTTGTGGAGAAGCTATTGAAATTTTGACGTAATCAAAGTGATTTTCAGTTCTTAAGTTGCTGTTTGTCATTTTTGGGAATTTAAATTAAAAGTTTTTAATTGAATATTTAATCTTCTTCATATTCAGAGGTTCCTAGTGATTCGTATGTTGGCCTCGATGGAGTATTCCTTCTCGGATTTATATCTTGCATTAAATCTACCTCTTTTCCCTCATCTGTATAAACCCCAATATCTAGACCTAGAGATTGTAGTTCTCTCATAAGGACTTTAAATGATTCAGGAGTACCAGGCCTAGGGATTGGTTTACCTTTTACGATGGCATTTAGAGCTTCATTTCTTCCTTGCATATCATCAGATTTAACTGTTAATAATTCTTGAAGAGTATATGCTGCACCATAAGCCTCAAGCGCCCATACTTCCATTTCTCCAAGCCTTTGTCCACCTTGCTGAGCTTTACCACCCAATGGTTGTTGAGTAACTAGGGAGTAAGGTCCTGTAGACCTGGCGTGAATTTTGTCATCCACCAAATGTACCAACTTAAGGAAGTGAGAGTATCCAACAGCAACTGGCTGATCAAAGGGTTCGCCTGTTCTACCATCCTTGAGTAATAACTTTCCTGGATCATCAGAATTGTAAACCCATGATTTACCTGGCTGTTTTGAAGCCTCTTCCAGAAATGCTTGAACAGTCTGATGTGATTTCTCAGCACCATACATTTCATCAAATGGGACAACTTTAACCCGGCAATTTAAGTTGGAGGCAGCCCATCCCATCAATAATTCGAAAACTTGTCCTACATTCATTCTACTTGGAACTCCTAGAGGATTAAGAACTATGTCTACAGGGGTTCCATCAGGCAGATAAGGCATATCTTCTCTGGGCAAGATTCTGCTAATAATTCCTTTATTACCATGCCTTCCAGCCATTTTGTCACCTACTTGAATCTTCCTTCTCTGGGCTACATAAACTCTAACGACCATGTTAGCTCCTGGAGGCAACTCATCTCCTTGCTCTCTAGTGTAAATGCGAACATCCAAAACCCTCCCTTTTTCAGTCTTAGGGACCCTCAAAGAGTTATCTCTAACATCTCGTGCCTTTTCACCAAAAATTGCTCTCAAAAGTTTTTCTTCAGGTGGTTGGTCTGATTCCCCTTTTGGAGTCACTTTTCCTACAAGAATATCTCCACTCTCCACAAAAGCCCCAATCCTAATTATTCCCATTTCATCAAGATTATTCAAACTTTCTTCAGAGATATTAGGAATCTCTCTTGTGATTTCTTCAGGTCCTAACTTTGTTTGTCTTGCCTCAATTTCATATTTTTCAATATGTACCGATGTATATAAATCATCAGTTACCATTCTCTCGCTTACAAGAATTGCATCTTCGTAGTTGTACCCCTCCCATGGCATATATGCAATTAAGACATTCTGTCCTAGTGCAATTTCCCCTCCTTCACATGCCGATCCATCTGCTAACACCTGCCCAGAAATAACTTGATCTCCAATTTTTACTATGGGTCTTTGGTTTAGGCAGGTATCTTGATTTGATCTTTGATATTTCTGAAGATAATGAAAATGTTCATTACCATCCTCATCTTTAACAACAATCTCATTAGCGTCTACATAAGATATAGTTCCATTAACTTTTGTTATTGGAACCATCCCAGAATCTCTAGCAACTTGAGATTCTAAACCTGTACCAACTAAAGGTCGTTCTGGCCTGAGCAATGGAACGGCTTGACGTTGCATATTCGATCCCATCAGAGCTCTATTTGCATCATCGTGTTCCAAAAAAGGAATGAGTGAAGTAGCAACTGAAATTACTTGCACTGGGGAAAGCTGAACATAATCAACTTGATGGGGAGGTACTTTTTCAAAATCTTGTCTATACCTTACCGGTATTAGATTTGCAAGTATATTTCCATCCTTATCAGTTGCCACATCTCCTGGAGCCACCCTGCACTCATCTTCTAAATCAGCAGAAAGATAAACAGGATTTCCTTCTTTGTTAATTTTACCGTTTTTAACTTCCCAAAAAGGAGTTTCAATAAAACCATACTCATTTACTCTTGCGTGAGTAGCTAGAGAGTTTATAAGACCTGCATTAGGACCTTCAGGAGTCTCAATAGGACATAATCTCCCATAATGTGAAGGATGAATATCTCTTACTGCAAAGCCTGCTCTTTCTCGTGTTAAACCTCCAGGACCTAAAGCCGAGATTCTTCTCTTGTGTGTTAACTCAGCCAGAGGATTAGTTTGATCCATAAATTGACTTAATTGACTGGATCCAAAAAACTCCTTAATTGCAGCAACCAAAGGTTTAGGATTAACTAGTTGAGCTGGAGTAAGAGAATCTGTTTCTCCAACAGTCATTCTTTCCTTAATAATTCTTTCTAAACGGTTAAGTCCTACCCTTACTTGATTTTGAAGAAGCTCTCCCACAGATCTAACCCTTCGATTACCAAGGTGGTCTATATCATCCAAACTCGCCCCACCAATATCCAATTCTAGATTAATTAGATAATCAATTGTAGAGAGCACATCTTCATGAGTAAGCGTTCTCACATCGTCTGGTACGGTAAGCCTCAATTTTTTATTTATTTTATATCTACCAACTCGGCCTAAATCGTATCTTTTAGGATCAAAAAATCTACTATGTAATAGCTGTTGTCCTCCAGAAACAGAGGGAGGTTCTCCTGGACGAAGCTTCTTATAGAGCTCTAGTAAGGCCTGATCTTCTGAATTGATACCCTCATCATTTGCTGAATCAATAGAGTTTTGATAAAACTCAGGATGTCTAAGTTTATCTACCACATCATTATCAGAAAGACCCATCGCCCGCATGAGAACATGAGCATTAATTTTTCTAGTTTTGTCAACTCTTACATAAAGTAAATTATTTTTGTCAGTTTCAAATTTTAACCATGCACCTCTATTAGGGATAACGCTCGCGTTGTATGTTCTTCGACCATTTTTATCCAGTTCATCTTTGAAATATACCCCTGGACTTCTAACAATTTGATTAACAATTACTCTTTCGGCACCATTAATGATGAAAGTTCCTCTTTCAGTCATTAATGGTAATTCCCCAATAAATACTTCTTGTTCTTTAATTTCCCCTGTCTCTTTATTGATTAATCTGCAAGTTACATACATTTGAGAAGCAAATGTTGCATCTCTTCTTTTTGCTTCCTCAACGTCATGCCTAGGTCTTTTTAATCTATACTCTTCACCAACAAAGTGTAATTCTAATTTACCTGTGTAATCAGAAATTGGAGAAAAGTTTTGTAATTCCTCTATTAAACCCTTTTCCAAAAACCATTTAAAGCTTGCTCTTTGTACTTCAACTAAATCCGGTAGATAAGTAGCTGTTTTTGCTACCTGTAAAGCGCTACTGCTCATCCAAGAAATCCTTCGATTATGTGAGATTTATCATTTACTTTAAATTTACCCAATATTCAGCTGTTTAACTTTTCTTTTAACTTGAAATCAAGCATTAAATCTCGATTTCAACAAAAAATCAATTTAATAAAAAACTAAAAAATTGATATTAATGGCCACAAAACCATTGACTGAGAAAGTTAAGGCTAAAAAATAAAGAAAAATTTACAGTAATTCTTAATATTAGCAGCTGCTGTGTCAACTTAACAAGTCAAATTTAAACAAATCTTCAGCATTCTTAGATGACTCTTGGGCAATTGTAATTAATTCTGTAGATCTCAAATCTGCCATGAATTTGGCAACATTTTCAACAAATGCAGGTTCATTTCTTTTACCCCTATATGGCACAGGAGCCAAAAAGGGTGAGTCAGTTTCAATTAAGTATTTATCATTAGGGACTATTTTGGCACATTCATGAATTTCATGTGCTTTTGGGAAAGTAACTATTCCACTAAAACTGATATAAAAACCAAACTCCAAGAATTTCTCCATTTCTTTTGGGGTTCCGGTCCAACAATGTAGTACCCCTTTGGGGCATTTACCTTTTTTAGAGAGGTCATTACATATTTCGATCATTTCATTTGCAGCATCTCTGCAATGGATAATTACAGGCAGTTCAAGTTCCCAAGCTAACTCCATTTGTGGAATCAAAGCATCAATTTGCTGAGTTTTATTTTCACTTTTAAAAAAATCTAGGCCTAATTCGCCAATCGCTACAACTCTTTTATCTTCTTGAGCTGACCTTCTTAAAATAGATTTGGAACTTAGTTCCCATTTTTTTGCTTCTAGAGGATGCAAACCTACTGAATAATAAATTTCATTAAATTTTTGGGATATTTTTTTTAACTTGGGAATTTCTGTTAATTCGCAACAAGCATGAACTAATTTCTTTACACCTATTGAACGTAATCTTAGGACAACATCTTCAAGATCTTTTTCAAAGTTTTCAAATATTAAATGACAGTGGGAGTCTATGAGTTCAATATCGCTCATAATTATGCTCTGCTTTTTTACTTTGTGGTGAGAGTATTTTTTACAAAAGTGTTAATTTTTGATTTTTTATTTGCGCCATTATTCTTATGTAAGACATTTTTTTTAACTGCCTTATCAATTAAACTAAAAGCTTTATTCAGACTTGTTTTCACTAATGTTTTATTATCCTCATTAGGTTCTTTTTTATATTTTTCACAGTTTTCTAAGGTTTTTTTAGTAAAAGTTCTGAGTGTAGATTTATATGCTTTATTGATTAAACGATTTCTTTCGGCAATTTGTATTCTCTTTTTTGCTGATTTGTTATTGGCCACAGAGGGTGTACATTATAGGAGTTTTAATCATAACAAATAAATCGACTACTAATCAATAATATATAATTTAACTAGGTTATTTAATTGGGTCTTGAGTCCTTCAATTTGAAAAAATTAAGAATATGAATATTATAAAAAATAAAAAAGATGCTATCCAAGAATTAAAAAGGATTTCTACTAGAACTAATTCAGAAAACAATAACAAGATCAATGCAATTGTCGAAGAGATTCTTCAAGAGGTAAAAACTTCTGGCGATTTAGCTGTAGAAAAATATACAAGAAAATTTGATGGTTTCAACCCTAAACCTATGCAAGTTAGCCCGAATGATTTAAATGAGGCATGGGATACAATTGATAGCAATTTAAAAAACTCACTTGAGTTAGCACATAAAAGAATTAAAAAATTCCATGAAAAAGAAATTCCATCATCTTTCACTTTAGAAGGTGAACATGGTGATAAAGTCCAAAGGAAATGGAGCCCAGTAAAAAATGCAGGTATTTATGTCCCTGGAGGTCGAGCTGCTTATCCAAGCACTGTATTAATGAATGCGATCCCTGCAAAAGTAGCCGGAGTGAAAGACATTATAATGGTATCTCCTGGGAATAGAGAAGGTGCAATAAACAAAACTGTTTTAGCTGCAGCTCACTTATCGGGAATAAATAAAGTTTATAGAATTGGAGGAGCTCAAGCAATTGGTGCTTTAGCTTTTGGCACTCATCAAATCGATAAAGTTGATGTTATTTCAGGTCCCGGGAATATCTATGTAACTACTGCCAAAAAACTAATTTATGGCTCTACAGGAATAGATTCCTTAGCGGGTCCAAGTGAAATATTAATCATTGCAGATGAAACAGCTGAAAGTACACATATAGCATCTGATTTATTAGCACAAGCAGAACATGATCCTTTAGCTTCTTCAATACTTTTGACCACTTCAAATAAACAGGCCAAAGAAGTTTTAGAAGAACTTAACAAAAGAATTGATGATCATCCAAGAAAAGAAATTTGCAGGCAATCAATAAAAAATTGGGGATTAATTGTTATTTGCGAAAATGATGAAACCTGTATTGAACTAAGCAATAACTTTGCTCCAGAGCACTTAGAAATTTTAACTTGTGATCCAAACAAGATTCTTGAAGGTATAGAAAATGCAGGAGCAATATTTTTAGGAAAATGGACGCCGGAAGCTGTTGGAGATTACTTGGCTGGACCAAATCATACTTTACCTACATCAGGAAATTCCAGATTTAGCGGTTCTTTAGGAGTTGAAACTTTTATGAAAAACACTTCAATAATAGAATTTAATGAAGCAAGTTTAAAAGTTAATAGTCTTGATATCATTAATCTTGCTAAAAGTGAGGGATTACATAGTCACGCTAATTCAATACAAATAAGATTTAAAGATTAGCCAATTTTTGAGGGGAGTAAACAACTGGAACATTTTTCTCAATTTTACCAACCAATACTTTATCTGTAAGATCAACAAACAATCCGTTTTCTAATACTCCTGGAATATTATTGATACTCATTTCAATGTCTTTTGGATCCTTAATACCATCAGTAAACAACACGTCTAAAATTAAGTTACCTTGGTCAGTAACAACTGGGCCAGCTTTTTTTGTAGCCATTCTTAAAGAAGAACTGGCATTCATTTCTGAGATCATGTCCTGAACTTGCTTCCAAGCATTTGGAAGGACCTCTACAGGTAAAGGAAAAGATTGATTTAAATTTTGTACCATTTTACTTTCGTCAACAACAATTAACAATTGATTAGCTTTAGATGCTACTAACTTTTCTCTTACATGACAGGCTCCTCCACCTTTAATTAGTTGAAATCCTGGATCAACTTCATCTGCTCCATCAATAGCTAAATCGATTTGAGAGACAGAAGCTAAATCAATAAGAGGGATATTAAGTTCGAGTGCTAAAACTTCTGATTGAAAGGAAGTTGCAACACCTCTTATGTTTTGCAATTTTCCAGAGTTAATTTCATGCGCGAGGCTTTTTATCATAAGCGCAGCTGTAGATCCAGATCCTAATCCGAGTATCATGTCGCTCTTTACTTCTTTAATTGCTGCATCAGCAACTATTTGTTTCATTTGAGTTTGTGAATCCAAGATCTTTTTTTCTAAGTTTATAGATTATTAAATTTCAATGGGTGATTTATGTCAAACCCGGGAGAGGTTCTGGTTTGATATTTATCTGTATCTCTTTATTATCTCTTAAAACATTAAGAAGAAATACTTTACCTATCTGAGCTTTTTCTACTTGATCAAGAAGTGCTTTAGGTTCTTCTATAGAAACATTTTCGGCTGCTATTACTAAATCGCCTCTTCTTAAACCAGCTTTTTCAGCAGGACTATTAGGTAAGACTGATTGAATTAAAGCTCCGTTTCTTTCAGGTAGTTGAAAAATTGAATTAGGGTCATGATTATGTTCCTTAGCCATTCTGGGATTCAAAGAAATCAATTGAACTCCTAAGTATGGATGAATAACTTCTCCGTTTTTAAGAAGCTGATCAGAAACATTTTTAGCCAAATTTATAGGGATTGCGAAACCTAGACCAGCTCCAGGACCACTTCTTACCAATGAATTGATTCCGATTACCTCACCACTTGAATTAATAAGTGGCCCTCCAGAATTTCCTGGATTTATTGCCGCATCAGTCTGAATTAGATCAAGCCTTTTATCTGAAAATCCTAGACTATTAATATCCCTATGCAGGCTACTTACTATACCTAAGGTAACGGTTTTTTCTAGACCATAGGGGGTACCCAGAGCAATTGCCCAATCTCCAACTTCAAGATCTTCAGAATTTCCAAGTGGTGCAAAATGAGAATAAGAAGACTCTTGAATTTTCACTAAAGCTAGATCTGTGACTATATCTGTTCCCAAAACTTGACCATCGCAAATAGTTCCATCTGCCAAAGTTACTGAAACATCATCAACTCTTTCTACTACATGAGCATTTGTAAGAACTAAACCATTCTCATTAATAATGACTCCAGAACCTTGGCCTCTTTCTCTATCAGGTCCAATTCCAGGCTCACCAAGTAAATCTCTCAATAAAGGGTCTAGTAAAGTCGGATCAAATTGTTGCCTTTCTACCAATCGCTCAGTATCAATTTTTACAACCGCAGGGGCAACATTTTTAATCGCAGTTGATACAAAATTATGATTTTCGGATGAAATTAAAGCTAAAACCTCAGCTTGTTGGGTAAAATTAACTAAACAAACAATAATGAATATTTGGATTAAATTAATAAATTT
>CACGNA010000021.1 GCA_902574425.1 uncultured Prochlorococcus sp.
GAGATAAAATCAATTAAACTAAAAAAAACTGAAGTTATAGATGAGATAAAAGACTTAGAAGTTAATTAGGATAATAATAAGAAGTTAAATTAATTAATATTAAAGAGCTTTTGAATCCAAAACTTAGGTATTTTGGAAAAAATAATTATTAATCTTTAGCTTAAATATAAAGGTCTTTTATTTTTTCAATTTTAAGTTAATTAAAAGTAGATTTTTATTAATCTAACGCTACTTCTATAGCCGCTACTAAGTTTTCATCCATTGGTTTAACTCCTGGTTTGAATCTTGCAATTACTTTACTATCTTTACCTATTAGAAACTTCTCGAAATTCCACTCAACATCACCCTCAGGTTCTACTTTGTTAAGCGTTGTGTATGGTTCTGTAGTGTTACCTTTCGCATGAACTTTTTCATGTATTTCAAACTTAACTCCATATTTAGTTGTACAAAAATCTTTTATTTCTGAAAGGGAGTCGGGTTCTTGTTTTCCGAAATCATTACAGGGGAAGGCAAGTATTCTTAGGCCTTTACTTGAATATGTATCATGTAACTTTTGAAGTTCCTCATACTGTGCAGTATTACCGCAATAACTAGCTACATTAACAACTAAAATTACTTCCCCTGAGTACTCACCAAGTTTTATAGATGATCCATCTGCTGAAATAACAGTAGTATTTTGTACGTCAACTTGCATGTCTTAAGAAACTCACACTTCGAAGATAACATTGTAAACCGTTTTTTGTGCGTAAATATTCAATGGTTTTGTATTATTTCTTTTATATGTTTTAATTTTTCATTGATTTAACCATTTATAATTAATATTATTTATATGTTTAAATTTGGACCCTTTAGACCCACTTACTGAAATCATCAACTCCGGCCAAGGTTTTTCACCTGCAATTGCTTTAGAAAGAATTATTTGGGCAATGATTGGAGTCTTTTTTTTAGCAGCAATTTCGACATCAATAACTAAAAGTATGCGAATTCAAAATTGGTTTGGGATAAAATCTTTATTTAGTTATTCTAAAGATAAAAAAATTAGAGATAATTCATCTAGCCAACTTTCTGGTGATGATGAATAATTTATAAATATGAAAGATTCGATTTTTTCTAAAAAAAGAATTTTATTACTTGGTAGTGGCGAGCTTGGTAAGGAACTAGTAATAGAATCCAAAAGATTAGGATTAGAAGTTATTGCAATTGATCGATATAAAAATGCACCTGCAATGCAAGTTGCTGATTACTCAAGTGTAATTGATATGGGGGATAAAAATATTTTAAAAAATGTTATAAAGGAATTTAATCCTGACTTTGTTGTCCCGGAAATAGAGGCACTTTCGATTGAAGCCTTAAAAGAATTAGAGGAGGAAGGTTTCAAGATTGTCCCAAATGCCAGAACTGTTGAAATAACAATGAATAGAGATAAAATAAGAGACTTGGCTTCTAGAGATTTAAAAATAAAAACTGCAAAATTTGATTATATTTATAAATTTGATGATCTAGGGAAAAAAGCAGATGAAATTGGTTTCCCACTTTTACTTAAGCCTTTAATGAGCTCTTCAGGTAAGGGTCAAAGTTTGGTTGAATCAAAAAATGATTTAAATCATGCTTGGAGTCAGGCACAAGCAAATTCTAGAGGTAAAGTTAAAGGTGTAATTATTGAAGAATTTATTAATTTTGATTTTGAGTTTACTCTTCTAACTGTAAGAAAAGATAGCGGTGAAAATATTTTTTGCTTACCAATTGGACATCTTCAATCTAATGGAGATTATCAATGCAGTTGGCAACCTTTGGACCTTAATGACTCCATAATAAGTGAAGCCAAAAAAATGACAAATAGAATTTTAAATAACCTAAATGGAGCTGGATTATACGGTGTAGAGTTTTTTGTAAAAGGTAATGAGGTTATATTTTCAGAGTTATCACCCAGACCTCATGATACCGGTATGGTTACATTAGTTAGCCAAAATATTAATCAATTTGAATTACATTTAAGGGCTTTTTTAAATTTACCAATACCTTATATAAGCCTAATAGAACCTGCAGCAACAAGAGTTATACTCGCAGATAAAGATTATATTAATCCTATCTATGAAGGTCTTCATAAAGCGTTAGAAGTTGAAAAGACTAAAGTGCTTATATTTGGTAAGCCAGTCTCTAGAAAAGGTAGAAGAATGGGAGTTGTTCTCGCATCAAATAAAGACATTAATTTTGCCAGAAAAAATGCTGATGACGCTGGTCGCAGAATAAAGGTTAGATCAAATTAAAAAAATATAAAATAAATATAACGAAAAAAATACTTATTTCCTTTGTTTTTGTTCTCTATTTCTCTGATTAATATTTGTATATGTTCTCTTGTTCTAAATGATTGAAAATTATAAGGGTTGGGAAATAACTTTAAATTGGGATAATAAAGATTATCTTAATAGGGAAACTAATAATAGTTTTTGTAATAATCAAAAAGGAAAATGGATGGGAGTACATTTAAATGGTGATAAAATATATAGCTCCTCTCTCAAAGAAATAAGGCATATTATTGATTATCCTGTTTTGTATAAAAAGTAGGTTAAAAATTTCTTAACTATCCTGATTATTTTCATTATATTCAATTAGTTCCTTAGCAATTTTATTTAAATCTCCCTTAATTGAGATCCATGTAAAAGAAATTATAAAAATCGCAGCAGTTATTGCAATAGTGATTTTTTCAATAGGAGATAATCCAAGTGCAATAGCAAACATTTAAAACAAAATACTAGTAATTTATTATATTAAATTTTTTAAAATAGTTTAAATCAAATTTTATTTTGCAATGATATTTAATTATTCAAAACAAAATAAGAATTAAATTACTTATTTTTTTGTTTCTGAATTCAATCTTATTGAGTAAAATGAATTATGGAACAAAAAAAGTGCCCCCAATGTAAAAATTTAATTTTAGTTACATCTCCAACATGTTTATATTGTGGCAGGCCTAATAAATTTATAACTAAGGAATACGTCAATAAGAAGTGGAATAAAGATTATAAAAATAATTTATTTAATGATATTTTTATTAATAAATATTTTATATATATTTTATTACTTATAATTACAATTTCTATTATTATATTTAATTAAATATCTTCAATTAATTAATCTATAATTTCATCTAAGACTTCTTTCGTATTTGTTGAAAGTTTATTTTTTTTCATCTGTTTTATTGTTTCAATCATATTACTTTTGTAAGGCTCTGAATAATAATTGTATCTACTAAATACTTTCACAAAACGAGAAATTACGATTGGATTTAATTTATCGAATTCAATTATCTTTTTTGCAATATATTTATAACCAGATCCATCTGTTGCATGAAAAGTACTATTTCTTGTTACGAAGGTATTTAATATGGCTCTTAATGTATTTGGTGATTTTGCATCAAAAAACTTGTTTTCAAATAATTTTTCAATACTACTTGTTTTTTCATTATTTTCTATAGATGCAATAAATGAGAACCAACTATCCAATACGACACAATTATTTTTCCATTTATTTAAGAATAAATTTGAGATAATTTTTCGTTCAGGACAATTAATCCTACTAAAAGAATTCAATGCAGCTTTTGTTAGCGTCATCGAATTACTATTGACGTAATTAATTATTTTGCTTTTAATTTCCTTGTCATTACTGTGTAATAATAGTTTCCAAATAGTTTCGATTAGTTTTCTTTCATGTTTTCCTTCTGGCCATGCTTTATATATATATTTCTCTATTTCTTGGAGCTTAAATAATAATTCTTTTTTTAATTTTGTCCCGAATAAATAATTTAATTCGTCAATAGTTTTATATATTTTTAAAGGGTCTATGTTATTTATCTCTGATTCAATTTCAGCAAAAGTAGGAATACTTAGTAATTCTGCTAAAAGAGACAAATTAATATCTCTATTTTTTAAAAAAGATATTAAGGTCTTTATTAATTTAGCTTCGATTTTATAATCTGGTTTCTCATTTAGTCTGCATGCAATGATATTTTTATATAATACTTTTACAGTATTATATAAAGTAAAGTAATCTGTCTCATATTTTAGGATTAAAAACTTTTCATCAAAAGTAGTATCTGATTCCCACTCAACTGGTGATGAAAATTCACGGAAATAAGTGACTAAGGGGATTTTGAAATGGGATGCTATATTATTTATAATAAATTCTTGTTTTTTATCTTTTAAGACGAAAGTTTTTTTTATTGTCTTATCTACTCCGCAAAATATAGCTAAATTTATAGGGATTATTAGAGGTAAATCATTATATGGGTTCTTTTTTCTTGGATTACTTTGAGTTGCTTGAATTGTAAGTTTTTTGTTTTTTTGATCCCAAATTCTCTTTAATTTAACTTTTGGTGTTCCATTTTGCTTGTACCAGACTTTAAATTCTTTAGGATCAATTTCTTTATTGTTCTCTAATATTTTCTCGACGAATTGGTCTATTGTGGCTGCCTTACCATCATAAGTGGAGATGTAATTACTAAATCCTTTATAGAAATTTTCGTCTTTTACAAGATTACTAAGCATCCTAATTATTTCTGATCCTTTTTCATATATAGTTGTCGTATAGAAATTGTCTATTTCTTGATATTTTTCTGGCATTACAGGATGTGATGTTGGACCAGAATCTTCCCTAAATTGATTCTTTCTAAGAAATTTTGCATCCTCAAGTCTCTTTATTTCACTATTATGGATATCTGCAGTGAATTGTTGATCTCTAAATACTGTTAAACCCTCTTTTAGAGATAACTGAAACCAATCCCTACATGTCACTCTATTCCCGGTCCAATTATGGAAGTATTCATGACCTATCACCCCTTCTATTCTTTCTAATTCTTCATCAGTTGTTGTTTCAGAATCAGCAAGTATTAGTTTTGAGTTAAAAATATTGAGACTTTTGTTTTCCATGGCTCCCATATTAAAGTGTCTTACTGCAACAATATTGAATAATGATAAATCGTATTCAAGGTTATATTTATCCTCGTCCCATCTCATTGATTTCTGCAAGGAACTTATTGCATGTTGAACATATTTTTCATCACCATCCTCAACATAAATATTTATGTTCACTTTCTTATTCGATTTTGTTATGAAATAGTCTTTTACACAATTAAGTTTACCTGCCACCAATGCAAATAGATATGAGGGTTTTGGATATGGGTCTTCCCAAATTATTTCATGTCGATTATTTGTAAGATTATTTTCTTTTACGACGTTACCATTTGAAAGCAAGACAGGATAATCATTCTTATCTGCCTCAATCCTCACAGTGTATTTGCTTAAAATATCAGGCCTATCAGAGTGATAACTTATCCTTCTAAATCCTTCAGCCTCGCATTGCGTAGTTATAAGCCCATTGCTTTCATACATTCCTAAAAGTGATGTATTTTCCTTTGGTTTAATTATTCCTTCTATTTTTAATGTAAAATTATCTTTATTTAAATTTTTAATTTTTAAGTTATTTTTTTGCTGTTTGTAGTTTTCCTCTGTTAAAAGAGAGTCATCTATGTATATTGTTTTAATTAAGATATCTGTACCGTCAAGCATAAGATTCTTGATATTCTTATTTGTTTTTATCAATTTAAGTTGAGTTGTAACATTAACTAAATTTTTTTTAATTACTACATCCAAAAAAATTTCAGGAATTTTATAATCAAATATCTTATAGTCCTCAAGTTTTACATAGCTTGAAATATTTTTTTTATTTTTAGTATTGTTCATCTTTAATATAGATTTAAGAAATTGAAAGCTCCTGAATAATTTTTTTTAAATTATAAACTTGAATTTAAGTCTTCTGCTTGACAATAATGCTTTTTTATCTCCCCAGAGGGAAGTAGTTCATTTAGGGATGGATTATTCATATTAGGAAAACCATCTTTATTTAATTGGTATCGCCAGTCCCATTTTCTGTCTGTAAATGAAATGTAATCTTTCCTTTGAGAGTAAGGAAGCATAAGATTGTTTTTATTCCAATTTATATTAATAAATGCACCTGGCTTTAACTCAGATATATTTTTTATTATGGAAAAGTCACCATTAATATTATTTCTAATCACAAGATTAAGCTTTGCATTGTCACAGAAATAACTCGTATTTAGAACTAATAAAAGTATTGAGGTATAAAAAAATGAATAAATTTTTGTACTCCTTTGTAAATTGAATTTATGTTGATTCTAAATGAGAAATTTGAGGACTTTTTAAGATCAATCTAAATGATAATAGATTGCATACTCTCTAAATCTATAAGATTACAATTCAATTCTTCTTTGTAATCCTTTACTGAAATAAAGTTATTTAAGAAACCTGAATATTTTGCATCCCCCCCAACCGTACTTGAAAGTATAAATTTAGGATTAAATTTCTTAATCAATTTAGGTATTACATCAGCACCTTTTACAAAAGAACCTACTAAAGGTAATTGTAGATTTTTTGTGGGAGTTATTACTGCATCAAGATTTTGTTTGTCTAAATTTTTATCAAGATATCCATGGGGTTCTATATAAAAACTATTATCTTCATCGTCTTTAACAATATATCCATTTTCTATTTGAGGGACCGGAGCCCCAGCAGTTGCTTGAAAACTTAAATTAAATTGATAAGTTTTTTCAGTAGGCTTTAGAGTTTTAATTGAACTAAAACCAATTTTTTCTAATATTCCACAAGCACTTCTAGGACAAATTACGGGTATATCCTTTCTAAACATTTCTAATGTTGGAATATGACAGTGATCAGGTAATCCTTGGGTTAATAAAATGATATCAATGTCTTTATGTATTGTAATTTCTTTATCTAATGATCCTTTGAAAAACCATTCTCCAGGTGGAAATATTAAATCCCCTTTGAGCCACGGATCAATAATTAAATTGGTGTTTTTAAATTTTATAAACCAACCATTTGATCCAAGGTATGTAGCTTCAAAAGTCATTATTTCAAGATTGTTTTAATAGAATATAAAGTAAATTTGGTTTTATCGAGAAGGTACTAACTTAGATTAATTTGCTTCATTTAAAATTTGAAATGACTTTCTTTTCAGATTAAATATTAAAACTTGATTTTCTTTATAACTAATTTTAAAATCATCTTTTTCTAGCATTTTTATGGGTATTAGGGCTAATCCTCCTGTTCCTGAAAATATGATTGGCAGAGTGTTATTTTTCGTGCCATTCATTTTTTGTAAGTCTATTGCTTGAGAAACTATTTTTCTAGCCTTATCAAATCCGTAATCTTCTATTAATTTGGACCATAAAAAGTTAACTGATTCATATTTTGAAAACTCAATTTGGATTGTTTTCATTAAAAAATTAGAAATTTAGAGAATTTTTAATACTGATTCACACTCAATTACTATTTTTAAATCTGTCCATAACTAGTTGCAACATATCAACTACATCTCCATCCGTTAAATTTAAATCTTTCTTTAAATCATTGCATGTTAAATTCATTTCAAGTGCCGCTTCAGCCATATGATTAACTTTTTGGTTTTCACCGCCTAATGAAATAAAGGGATTAAAGTTTTCTATCATTAATAATTTGTGCTACTCCTTATTTCTAGCTAATAAATAATGAATTATCATTTATTGAGGTAGAAGCTTATAAATATGTTATTTATTTTTTAAACTAGAGATGTTGATACACCTTTTGCTATCAGTGCAAATCTTCTCGCCCTAACAAGTAACGGAAATAGTACCTTTGATCGTTTAGTTGATTTAAACACTCTGGAAAGTAAAAAAAGTAAACTACTTGAAGGGTTTTTTATCTGTTTGCAAATAGTATTTATTGCTTCTGCTCCATGAAATATATCTTCATCTTTCATGAGAATAGCACCTTTATCTATGTCATAACCTTTTTCTAATAGATATGTAATCAGGGTTAAATTCTTACGACCATCAAGAATTTTAATATTATTCACCTTGCTTTTGATTTCCAGGAGCTCTGCAAAATGATTGCAAAATGGACATTCTCCATCATAAATAAAAATATAGTTAGAAGTCATTAGGGAAAATCAGTGTTAATTGTCTTAAAATATGCAATCAAAAGCTATGATATATTCCTTGATAATAAAATAAAAAATAAAAAATTTGTGTGTTGGTAATAAATGATTTAGCTAAATATTTTCATAATTACGAAGAAATGTCTCAATATAGGTATATTTTCCTCAAATATTCTGTATGCTTAACTCCAAGATATTTGTTTTTTAAATCATGAATTTATTAGCTTCCTTTTCTTTAGGTGGTTTCAATCCTTATGCAGCTGCTGTTGGGGTCCTATCTTTAGTGCTATTTGCTCTAGTTGGTTTGGTTGCAGGCCCTAACCTAAGCAAGTTCGATAAAGATGCATAAATCGATAAATCTTTTATAGATTTTTATTAAAAGACTCATTAGAGTCTTTTTTTTATGCGGTTTTCAAAATTTAATTTTAGAATTAGATTTAATTATTCCCCTAAGGAAATGTTGTTAAATCCATTTTATCCATTAACTTTTTTGAAAATCTCTTCTCTAAAAGCCACTATTGTTTTTTTATCAATTCTTTTAATTAAATCAAACTTACTTAGATTGAAAGGGGGAATAATAGGAGTACTTTTTGCTTTGGTACTCATATCAGGAATATTGGGAACTAGTACTTTAGCTTTAGGAACATTAGTTTATGCATATAGATTAAAGACTAAATCTAATTCTGTTGATAATCAAATACAGGATTTAGATACTGTTAATGTTTAATATGTGTAAGGTGTTTTATTACAATTGGATTAATTAAAAGGGTGTCCCTGGAACGAAATGCAATACTAAAAATCCAAAACCTGCAGCAAAAACTATAGATACTGCAATAATGAGAAGGCCTGATGCCATTCCCCCTTCGTTAAATGCCATTTGATTAATTATTTTAAATTAATGTTAAATCATTTTTTTTTTTAACTATTAGTGATAATTACTCAAATTACCCAAATTTGTTATTTATGGTGAACAAAAGTAAAAAGATAGAAGTCAATGAGATAATAGAGCCAAATATTATTAATGGTTTAGATTGAACGTTTTCTTCTTCTTTTGGACTGATTTTAGAAGAAGATAGATTTTTATCTTTTTTTTTGTAGATAAGATTTGTAAATGGTTTAATCACAATAAAGATTAGATTTAAGAGTTTACCCTAAAGTTTTGAACAAATCCTTATGGTAATCAACAACATTTTGACAACTTATTACAGGTGTAAATTCCATATGAATGCCGAATTTAGCTCTCCATGGCGCAAAATGTTCAAAAATCTCTTTATCACTATGAGCCTTGCATAAACAAACTACTCTCCCTTCTCCTGGTGCATGTACTCTAAATAACATCTCAAATTTGTCTGTTTTATCTGATTTTGCCATTTCACCGTTTTCCCAGGCTTCCACAAATAATTGATAAGCTTTTATTTGATTTTCGATGTCAGGAAATTGACAGTCAGCAAGAAATAATTGCATCTGATTATTTTAAAAAATTTAATTTATTATCCTTCAAAAACATATTTATTTATTAGAGTGTTTTAATTTGAAGATCAGAAAAATAATATTTTTCCTAAATAACTAAATAAAATGAGAAGAGAGAGTCTCTAAAAATTTTCCAATATCTTTTTTATATAAACTATCTGTGATTTTTAAAGAGAATGATTCATAATCGTTTCTTTCTTTCCCTTCATTATCAAAATTAATATTTCTCTGTAATGAAATATCCTTCATTATTAATATTGATCACTATTTTAAATTTAAACAAATTTAAGTAAAAGGCAAATTTCTTTACAATATGTTTTACAAGATAACTAATTATTAGTACATTCAGAAAATAAATGCATCATTAAACTTAAGAGTTAATTATTTTTCCTAGAATGTACAAAATTGTATTTCCTAATGAAAAAATTACTGTTAATAGAGATGCAATAACGGGTAATAAATTGAACCATAATTGCGATGTCGACATTTTTGAATTAATAGGCAGAAAATTAGTTCTTTTTTTAATTCTTATTTGCAGCCAGAATATAGATAATGGATAAATAATTCTTGAAAAAGTAATTAAAAATGAAGGTAAAACACCCTTGTTTGAATAAAGAATAAACCCTGAAAAAAAGTATATAGCCCAAACTAACATTCTTTGAATCAAAATTATCCCATTACTTTTTCTGTTCATTATCAATTAACTAATTAATTTTATAATTTTAATCATTTTATATCTTTCAAAAAAAATATTATTTATGGTAACTTTTTCTTTACGAATAATTTTCCATTCGTTTTTCAGAAATAATGCATAACTTATTAAGCTTGCTTCAGTTGAAAGAGAATCTAAACCTTCTTTCTTTGCTTCATCTTCTAATTTATGAAGTAACTTAGAACCAAAACCTTTTCTCTGGAATTTACCTTTACAATAAAATAAAGCAATTCTATTTTCTGGATACCTTGTGGCAAAAGCAAGAATTATTCCTTTATCACTTAAAAGCCATCCTTTGCCTTGAGTTATTGACTTTTCAAAATTTGGATTATCCCAAGCTTGGCTAGACCAAGCTCTTTTTTGCTCTTTGCTATATATTTCTTCATCTAATGATTGAATTGAATCAAAATAAACCTTCTTTAATTCGAGTTGATCTTTAATGGTAATTTGTCTTAAATTCATAAACAAATCAATTATTTAATATGCATAGTAAAAATATAGTCGCAATTGGGGGAGGAGGTTTTGGACGTTCTTTAGGCTCACTTGAAATTGAAAAATATATAATTTCATTAATCAATAAAAAAAGACCAAAAATTTGCTTTATCCCAACTGCATCTGGCGATAGTAGTTTGTATAAACTAAATTTTTATAGAGCATTTTCTAAACTTGATTGCATAACAAGCCATATAGATTTTTTCTCTAGAACAGAAAACTTAGAAGAGAGAGTTTTAACTCAAGATATCATTTACGTTGGGGGAGGAAATACAAAAAGTATGTTGGCAGTTTGGAAAGAATGGAAATTACATAATATTTTACATAATGCTTATGAAAAAGGAATTATTATGAGTGGTGTAAGTGCTGGAGCTATTTGTTGGTTTGAGAAGGGAATAACTGACTCTTTTGCTAACGAGTTGAATATAATACCTTGCCTAGGAATAGTTGATGGTATTGCATGTCCTCATTTCGATGAAGAGAAAGAGAGGGAACCTTACGTTAATGATGTTATTCAGAGAGAAATTATTGAATCTTGTATTTGTATTGAGGGCAATTGTGCTTTGCATATAAAGAATGATTCTGAATATTCCTCCATAGATTTTGGTAATGGTAAAAAGTGTTTTAGAGTCACTAAGAAAAATAATAATATAAAGAAAGAAATCCTTTGAAAAAAATATTTTTAATATATTCTAGATCTCTTCATTCTTTGAGATAGAAGTAAATTCAATCCCTTTGTACTTTACAAATGAGGCAGTCCATATTTCTTTGGAAAGATTACCTAGGTATTTTAAGAATTGTTGTGTATCTCCATCTCTTATCCATTCAGATTTAATAAATGGAAGCTCTTTCTGCATCCTTTTAGGATGCATATGAACCAATATTAACCCTTTATCTTCAGAGGACCTTTTCAATGCACCTTCATCACTCCTTTGAAAAACTCTAAGTAGAAGATTTAAAACAACTTCTTCTCCAAGTTTCTTGAAAATTTCTGGATCATCTAAATTATCTTTAACTTCCTTTCCTCCAAGAGGCATTGCTCTAACGAGGTTTTGCTCTATTAATGCTATTGCAATTAGATAATCTTGGCTTGCCATATTTTTAAAAATTTACTTTTTTTGTATTCTAACCTCTCGAGTTCATTTAAATCTTTTATGGTTAAATGATTTCTTAAACAATAAGAAATTAATTAAATAGTTTTATAAACTTGAACATTTTTTAATTATTTATATTATTTAACCATATTAATTTTTTAAAATATGCGATCTTTTTTGTTTTTATTTTCTGGAATTTTTATAGGTCTTTATTTGGCCTGGCCTGGAATATTAATTTCAAAGAACTGGAAATGTTTCAATGAGATTATTGAAAAGGCGGCAGAAGACAAAATTTCCATAAAAGCAGTATTGGAAGTTTCACCTAGCTATTTAATTAAAGGTAGGAATAAAAATACGACCTCAAAAATAAGAGTCGTAGCAGATGCATGTTTTCGTTAAAATATTTAAATATATATTGTATGTTTTAATTGATGATTAGTAATTTAAGATTTGAATTGTCATTTAAAAATATTTCTCAGTTAGAAAAAAAACTTAATTTCTGTAAATTTAATAAAATAAAAAACATCAATATTCCCTGTAAGGGGCTTATTAAGAGGGATTTTTTTCATTCAACTATTAGATATGTATTAAAAAACTACCAGGAATTTAATGTTACTTATCACTATAGTCTATGTCATCAATACACTCTAAATAAAGAAAAATCATATCAAGATCTTTTTGATTTTTTAAAAAATTCTTATTCAAATAGAAATTATGAAATTCTTCTTGTGTCAGGAACTAATAAGAAAAAAAACTTTGATACAATCGATGTTTTAAGTAAAATAAAAGAAGAAAAAAATTTAAAAGTTAAATTAGGTATAGCTTATAATCCATATTTGAAAGAATACTATAAAGATACTTCAGAAAGGGAAAGGTTCAATAGGAAACATTCTTCAGGATTAATAAATTCAATTTGGTTTCAATATGGAACAGATATTAAAGTACTTCAGAATGAAGTTGCTTATCTTAAAAAATTGGCAAAATTTGAAAAAATAAATCTTTTTGGAAGTTTATTAATTCCTTCAAAACAATTTATATCAAGGTTTAAATTTCGTCCTTGGAAAGGTGTTTATATATCAGAAAAGTGTTTGAATTCTCTAGATTTTTTTTACGATTTTACAAGAGAGCTAGTTTGTTTTTATAAAAATAATAATATTACGCCTGTAATTGAAACTGATTTTACATCATCTGAAAAACTTAATTCTGTTTATAACTTTGTTGGAAATGATAAATAATTTCAACCAATTTAAGAATCATGAAAAATAATTTTTCATACGACTTATTAATAATAGGTGGAGGGATATCTGCATGTGTTTTTGCTTCAAAGTATCTTCAAAATAACATTACAAAAAAAATTGCATTAATTGAGGTAGGGCGAGGTCTTGGAGGAAGAGCAAGTACAAGAATAAGTAAAAGATTTAAAGGATGGAAACTAAACCATGGGGCTCCAAATTTTAATATAAGGAACAGTAAAGATAATCTTCTATTAAAAAATTATATTGATGAATTATTAGAAAATAAATTTATTAAAATTGACGATTCAGAATTAATTATTTTAGGTGATGAAACTAAATCAGAAATTATTAATAAATCTGAATTTTATAGCGGGGATAGTTATCTTTCTTCATTTTCTATGAATAAATTATCGCAAAAGATAATTGAGTTGCATTATTCAAGGGGTAAGATTGATTATTTTTTTGAATCTTTAATAGTTGATTTGAAGTTTAATAATGATGAATGGACTTTAACATCTAAGAATGGAGATAAATTAAAATCTAAATATCTTATTTGTTCAACTAATTTGTTACTACATAAAAGGTCTCTGAAAATATTGAACATAAATCAAATTCCATTAAGAAAAGCTATTCCTAAAAATAAAGATAAAAAGATTGATTTGCTTTTAACTTTTTTAGATAAGCAATCATTTATTCCTAGGCTAACTTTCTTAATTTATACAAATGCATATTATGGTTATAAAGATTTTTATTCTAAAAAATGCAGGTATTTTTATTTAAATAAAAGTCTGGAGAATAAATACAAATTTGAACGGGTTATTTTTCAGTTACAAGATAATGAAAAATTAGGAATTGTCGTACATACAAAAAATATAGATTTTATTAATTCTTATGTAAATGCAAAAGATGAAGATTATTTTAAACAAATAATATTTTCAAATTTCAATAAATTGTTTAGTAATAATAGAACAGTAAATCAATTAACTTTTAATGAAGGAATCTCTATTATGAAATGGAGAGCTTCACAACCTTCTGGATGCGCCGTACCATTATCTTTACAATTTATTAGAAAATATAGAATTGGTTTTTGCGGGGATTGGTTTGAAGGAGAAGGTTTTGGCAGGATGGAAGGCTCAATTTTAAGTGCTTTATTATTAGAGGAAAAATTTAAAACTCATTCAAATAATTTTTAAGTATTTGATCTATATTAGTGTTTTTTGAAATATTTAATTCATTTGCATAATTTTTAAAATTTTTATTTTTCAATTTCTCATGATAAATATCCCATGATTTTAAGAAATCTTTTTCAGCTTGTTCTTTTGCCTTCCCCCTTTCTTTTATATCTCTTTTGACAACTCTTTTCATACAATCATTTTTATTGATTTTTAATTCTAAAAAATAATAATTTTGATTACATAATGTGCTTGAGAATTCCTTAGCAAAAATACCTTCAACTATTAAAATATTTATATTATTTGTTTCGTTTATGTAATTATTTACTGTTTTTTTTTCGAAATCATAAAAACGCTCATTAATTGAAATTCCATTCTTAAGAATATAATTAAAATCTTTTTTAAATAGTTTGTAATTAAAACTAATAATTCTGTCGAAATAACCTTCTATGAATTTTGATAGTAATTTACTTCGTAGACCTGTTTTATAGTAATTGTCTGTGCGTAAAACAATACCATTTTTAATTTTTAATATTATTTGATTTGATAAGGTTGTTTTCCCGCTTCCGGGTGGACCACTTACAAATATAAGCTTCATTTTCTATTCTTTGCTTTTTATTAAGACTCTAATTTTAGTAATAGTAAATACTTTTTCTTTAAGAAAGTACATTTTTCTTCTTTTATCAAAAATCTTATAGTAATTTAAAAAAGGTTGCAGTTTCTTATAAGCTTGCATAAATATAAAATATGTGTCTTTATATATATGTAAATGAATTAATTTCATTCAATTATCTATAGTTTTGTTATTAATTTCCTTCGGAATTTGATAATATTTAAATTGAAGTCTTAATTTTATTTCTTATATATATTGCAATGATTTCTGAATTTCTAAGTAAACTTAAATCTATCTTATTTAAAAGTCCAGTATCTCCTGAAACTCCCTTAAAGAAAGAAAAAAAATTAACCAAGTCTATAAAAATAAAAACAAAAGCAAAAACAGCTAATTCAAAGAAAAATATTGAAAACTTAACTACTCTTCCAGGTGTTGGAGCTAAAAGTGCTAAGGCTTTGTATGAAGCTGGATTTAAAACAACAAAAGCTGTAATTGCCGCTGATGAAAAAGATCTTCTTGCAGTATCAGGTGTTGGAATAAATCTTGTTAAAAAGCTTAAAAAGCTAAAATAATAGTATTCGTGAATTTATAATTAATCTTAATAATAAAAAATTGTTATAAAATTTTTGATTTAGCAAAAATTATCTTCTTCTTGCTTTTCTTCTCTGTTGAAGTTTTCTTTTATATTTTTCAATAGGAGTTTCATGATGCCTAAGTCTTTTTAAATCTGCAAAGATTCCCGATTTAGATACTTGTCTTTTAAATCTTCTAAGGGCTGATTCAATTCCCTCATTCTCTCCTACGGTAACTTGTGTCAAAATTTTCTAAATAAATTATATTCTAACATCCTATCAGAGTTATTATTTATTTAAAACCATAACTCAAGGGATTATGGGTTATTTAGGTTAATTTTTTGCCCACTCCACAAATCTTTTTTCATTACTTTTGATGTCTTCTAAGGATTCAAAATAATATTTTTCCCAATTATCTCTAGGAAGTCCAAGAAATACCATGAGATTTAATGGGTATTGATTGCTATCAGAACAATTCCTAAAATCATCCCTGAATAAAAAGATTTCCTTTCTCATAGCAATTGCAATACCTAATTCAATCATGACACCTTCATCTGGAGGTGTTCCATTAACAATCGCAAAAATGCAATCACATTTTTTTAAATCATTGAAATTATTTATTGCTAGGTCATATGCCCAGTCACCCTCTTGTTGTATTATATTTTTCGTCCTAGCAAAAGGTTCATAAACTTCTATATTTAAATCATTGAAAACATTAATAAATTCATATAAAAGTTTATTAGTTTGTTTTGAAAATCCATATGGATTTGCTAGATATAATTTCTTTTTCAACTTAAACCTCTTTTTTTAAGGTAGTCGTTTCTGTCATTGTGTAAATTTGACGCATTTTCCCAAGGGAAAATTATCCATTCCTTTTCTTTTGATATATGTACAGTATTCCACCATGTAGGTTTAATTTTACTAAATAATACAAAAAACATTGCCCCCTCAATATCTTTGAAGGTGTTTAAAGTAATACCAGTTTCATATACATCATCTACTATTAGAGAATTTTTTATTGGTTCTGAAATCAAATTTATTTTTAATTTATGACTGAGTGCTACAGCTAGACATAAACCACCACGAGGAATTCCATATATTCCAGAAAATTCTAAAAGATTACATTTGTTAGCTATGTGTTCTATGCTCTTGTCAAAATCATTCCAGGTAAAATAACTAATCATATTAATGTTCGCTTTTCTTAGTTTTAGTAGCGAAATTTGATGCAATTACACTTAAAAGTGCCACTACTTGCTCATTTGGGCAATTAGTGCTTTTTTTTAAATTTTCACATTCTTTTATTATGTTGGCGTAAGTATCCTCTACAATTCCGTTCATTTGATCTTTACTAAAAGAATATGGTTTATTCATTTTTAATTAATAAATAATTTTATTTTTACTTAAAAATCATGCGAAGTAAATATATTGATTTAATAATACTAAAATTATTTCCACATAGGCTCATTTATCTTTTCAATTCTATGAGAATTTGGCATATATGTATGTAAAGTTTCAACTTTTATAGCCCATTTTTTAGAGTTACCCTTTAAACTTTCGCTTTTAATTAGGTTTGTTAAGGAAATTCTTTTTCTCACCTTAAGAAGACCTAGGCATATTTCCCAGGCTTCTTGATTTTTATAAATATCTAACCAAAAATCAAAAATACTTTCCAAGAGATCTAGTGGGATATCAAAAGATATTCCCATTGAAGGTCTTTCAATTAAATAATCTTTATTTCTTAGTTCATTGAATAAATTATTTATATTTAAATTAATAGCGAAAAGAATATCTTTTGCTGATTCATTTCCTATTAATTCTTTTCTATGGCAATCTAAAAGATATTTATCTTCCAGAATATTTTCATCACAATTCTTGACTCCAACAACCCAAAACCCTTCCCCTTTCTTTACTCCACTAGCAAGAAATAGATATTGAGGTGAATTCGTCAAAATTTAAAATCATTTCTTTATTTTTAACATTTTTTGCTAGTTATGAAAATATTTATTGCTTTAGTAATCACAATTTTAATTTCCCGTAAAAAAAAATAATTGTTAAAA
>CACGNA010000022.1 GCA_902574425.1 uncultured Prochlorococcus sp.
CATAAGATGCATCTGTTAAAGACCAAATTTTAAAAATAGTGATAAAAAAACGATTTTTAAGGAAAATTTACTAATCCTTGCTAAATTGTCACTAATGTTATTCTTTAATTAAGCGGGAAGTTTTATAACACCCGCGTTTCTTAAAAAATATTTAAAAATGAAACGCTTACTACTCCCACTACTAGCTGCACTCGCTTTACCTACTGCTGTTAATGCAAATAGTTATGTTAATGACAGCCTGAATGCTGCCGATATAAATTTTAATGTGGGTAGTAAAGAAATGGCTTGTTCCATGGTTTCATTGGCAATAATTGAAGCTAATTCTCCTGAAATATATGGTACGACTTCAAGTAGTCTTAAAAGAGAAGTCAAAAAATACGCTGATAGATGTGATTTAAGATTTTGATAAAAAGTCTAAAGAAGTTTTAACACCCGCGTCACTAATTAATTCTCACTAACTCTCACTATTCAAGCTGTAATAATTTATCTTTTCCTATTATTTGCAGGCCTTTTGGTTTGTATGATTCGGTAATTCCCAAAGCACTCGTGCTACCAAGCTGCGCCACGCCCAGCTCATAAAATCTTAGTTCATAAAAGTCATCTAAAAAAAGAGCAAATAGCAAAATTTTTTGTAGAAAAATATTTTTTAGGCATAAATATGCTTTCTCTCACTAAATCTCTCAATAATTTTTTAAACTTATTTTTACATAAATATAGAGGGTGCCTTTAAATCACTCGGCTACTAATAGTTATTAAATATGACTTCTAAAAAGACCTATTCTTTATTTGTTATTCGATTGAGGTGCAATTTAAATCTTTTTAGGGATATTTAGAAAAAAAATTTCATTTAGCTAGAATTAAGAAAATATGATACAGATTATTTAAATCAATATTTGAAAAAAAGAATGAAAAGTCTTAGCGAATTTATTGATAATTACAAAGATTATCCAAAAAAAGGAATTGAGTTCAAAGATGTTCTTGGAATTATTCAGGAACCAAGAATATTCAAGGAACTTATTTTAAAGATGTCTTCCAGTCAAATAATTAAAAATGCAGAAGCAATAATTTCAATAGATGCTAGAGGCTTTATTTTTGGTTCTGCGATCTCTTTGCAAGTTTCAAAGCCAATGATCGTAGCAAGAAAACCTGGGAAGCTCCCAGGAGAACTTGTAGAAAAGAACTACAGCTTAGAATACGGTGAAAATAAACTTTCTATTCAAAAGAAGGCCCTACAGAAATACAGCTCTTATGCCATTGTTGATGATTTATTAGCTACTGGCGGAACGGTCAATTGTGTTTCGAAGATTCTTGAGAGTAACAATAAAGAAGTCGTAGGAGTTCTTGTTGTCGTTGAATTAATGAAATTGGAAGGGAAATTAAAACTGAATTATCCTATTGAATCATCTATAACTTTTTGAAAATAAAATTACATTTAAACATTAAAATTATAAAAATTAAATGGGATTCTTCTAAACACCCGCTTTATTGAATTTTTTCTCGTTAAATTTCACTAAATGAATTGTAATATTTAACCTTAATCTAGTAATTGCAATACTTTTGGTTTGTATAATCGGTAACTCCCAAAGTACTCACGCTATCAGTCTGCGTACGCCCCGCTCATAAGAGTTTATTTCATACAATACATCTGTAAAAGAGTAATTTTTAAAAATATTGATAAAAAAAATTTAATAAAAATAATACATTCCTCAATAAAATGTCGCTAAATTATTTTTTTGAATCATTAATTAGGGAATTTCTTTATCAAACGCTTTATTTAAAGTATTTACTAAAATATTTCGAAAAGATTTCTACCATTAGCCATTGTGGATGTTTTCCTTGCTAAGTAAGGAAACATTGATTGTGTAGCAAATTTACTTAAGATAAATAAAAAGAAAATTTCGGGACTATTAACTGTTGGCTAATTAGTTAAATTAAGAAGTAAATTTTATTCTCCAGAGGTATAATCAACATCATGATGATTTAAATGAAATCCAATATTAAAATAGACTTGGTGAGATAATAGGCATAATCTAAAATAAAAATTAAATACTTATCGATAACTACTCATTTACAAATGTCTAAAGATATCAAAACGCCTTTTGGAAGAATCACTCCCGATGTGAGTTTATTTCCCATTTATTATTTAGTATTTATATATGGTTTTGTTTATATTTTTCCTTATGGTAAAAATTTGATAGGAGTAAGTTGGTTTGACTGGCTTAGAAGTGAGGATGGCCCTCTCGAATGGCTTCAGTTTTTTGAATATTTGTCATCTTCATTTCTGGCGTTTTTTATTTATTTAAGGCGAAAGAAAAAAAAGGAGATCAACTCCCTTATTTGGCTTTTGATAGCCTTGTTATCTTTGGTAATCGCAGGAGAGGAAATAAGCTGGGGAGAAAGGCTAACTGGAATTGGTATTACAACCATATCTGACTTGAATGTTCAAGGAGAAACCAATTTGCATAATTTACCTTTTTTTCATAATTATTTATTAGACCCAGTTTTTGAAATAAGTTGTATCTTTCTTGGTTGGTTTGGTTGGAGAAAATTCAAAAACATTAATGCTTTACCTAGTAGAGAAATGTCTCTTTATTTTTTATTTGTCGCTCTTTTTTACTTTTATTTTGATATTTCATGGGCTTCAACAACAGAACAAATAAGAAACGATCAAGAGATTTTTGAATTTTTATTATCTTCAGGAATTTTCCTACACTGTTTTAAGAACTTCCGTACAAAGAATAAAACTTAGTATGTTATTAGTTGGTTCTAATATTCCAGTCTAAGTTAGGAGGTAAATATTATTTCTAAAGTTTTATTATTTAAGCTTTATCAAATTATACCTATTGAACCAGCAGTGAAACCTACAACTAAAAAAAATGTAAATTCTAAAAGATCTCTGGGTAGAGAATTGACAATTAAATTGATTTGAGTCATTTAACCTTGTGCTCCTCAGGTTTATAAGTTTTCAAAAATATAACTAATAAATGATTTTGTTGAGGCAGGAAAAGTGTTTTTTTCTTTTTTCTAAAGATTTCAAAAAAATAACCTTTTTATCTATATCTTTATTCTTAATTAAAAAACTCAGAAAATACTTAGAAAACTACTTAATAACTATTACTGCTGAAAATATTTTTTGATGCTATATTTCAATAAATATAAGAATTGGTTTGGACTATAAAAAGAAATCTTTAAAAAAATTCAATAATGATGAAAGTTATGAAGAAATTGATACAAGACTTGCTTCTGGCTGGTACGTTGCTTCAGTTGAAAATAGTAAAAAGAAAAAATATAGAACAAAAAAAGTTTCTTTTAAGATTTCAAAAAAAGTTTAATTAAAAAATTATCTAAAATTTTTATCATTTAATTAAAACAAGTTTTAAGTAGAAATTTTTATATGTTTTGCTTGTATAACTTGAGAAACTGGCACAAAACTTTTAAAAATGTATCAATTAATACTTGATTTTGTGTACAGAAATACACTATCTTGAGGTGTACTTTAAATTTCGTGTGAGGAAATTTATGAAGCTTTTCAAAAGCTTGCTAGTAGCTCCAGCGACTCTAGGCTTACTTGCGCCTATGTCCGCTACTGCAAACGAAGTCACTATTAATGACTTCAACCCTGCTGAAGAACTTGCTATCACCAACAGCCGTGTTGATGGTTTAGAAGCAAGACTTAACAACTTTGAAGCTGGTAGCTTCTCAGAAACAACAACTGCTACATTCGGTGCTAACTTCTACTTTGGAGCAACAGACACTGATGATGGTTCATCTACTCTTAACGATACAGATGATGCATTTACAGCAGGTTACGACTTCCAGATTGGCCTAAATACAACCTTTACAGGTGAAGATTCACTAGATATAACTATTGATTCTGGAAACGCAGGTACTTTCGGTGAATTCGATTCAGACAACACTACCGATGCTTTACAGGTAGATGGAGTTTCTTACACCTTCCCAGTTGGTGATGCAACAGTTATGGTTGCTGACAATACTGACGGTAGTGCGCTTTTCTCAACAGCTTGCGTTTACGGTGGACCATCTAACACATTAGATGATTGCGGTAATGTAAATGCTGGTATCACTAACGGTGGTGCAATGTTAGGAGCTTCTTATGACTTCGACAATGGCTTTACTGCCGCTGTTGGTTATGCAGGTCCTGAAACAGGCATTATGACTGAAGAGAGCCTTGACGCTTACGGTGTTAACGTAGCTTACACAGCTGATAGCTACGGTGTTTCACTAACTTACGGTCTTATCGAGTCAAGCACTACAGAAGAAGACACCTACACAGCTTTCAATGGCTACTACGCTCCTGAAGGTCTACCTTCTATAAGTGTTGGTTATGAAATCGGTGATATCGGTGGAGCAGCTGATGGTGTTGATGAAAACACAAGCTTCTTTGTTGGTTTAACTTGGGATGAAGTAGGTCCAGGATCTGCTGGAGTTGCTTTAGGTCATAGTACTCGTGAAGGCTCTGATGAAGAGTACATGTACGAGGTATACTACGATTATCCAGTTAATGACGGCATGACAATTACTCCACTATTATTCATTCAGGAGAATGCGACAGCAGGATCTGATGATACAACTGGAGCGATGGTTAAGACATCATTCAGCTTCTAATTTTATTAATTTAAATTAGAAAATCTCTAGCACACAAAAAGGCCTGCATTTAAGCAGGCCTTTTTTATGATGCCAAATTTTTTTTTGTCTACAGCAAGTTGTTAAAACAATCTTTATGAATTATGTTTATCAATATACAATTTCTGTGTGAGGAATTTTTATGAAGCTTTTCAAAAGCTTGCTAGTAGCTCCTGCAACATTAGGTTTACTTGCCCCAATGTCTGCAAATGCTACTGAAGTTAACTTAAATGAAATCTCAAATTACTCTGATATCGAGAGTATAGAACTTGCTAATTCTTTTAGTAATGATGATTCAAACTTCAATTCACTACTTGCTGGTGGAGAAGGTTTAGTTGATGATTATAGTCATGATGGTAGCTTCTCAGAAACAACAACTGCTACATTCGGTGCTAACTTCTACTTTGGAGCAACAGACACTGATGATGGTTCATCTACTCTTAACGATACAGATGATGCATTTACAGCAGGTTACGACTTCCAGATTGGCCTAAATACAACCTTTACAGGTGAAGATTCACTAGATATAACTATTGATTCTGGAAACGCAGGTACTTTCGGTGAATTCGATTCAGACAACACTACCGATGCTTTACAGGTAGATGGAGTTTCTTACACCTTCCCAGTTGGTGATGCAACAGTTATGGTTGCTGACAATACTGACGGTAGTGCGCTTTTCTCAACAGCTTGCGTTTACGGTGGACCATCTAACACATTAGATGATTGCGGTAATGTAAATGCTGGTATCACTAACGGTGGTGCAATGTTAGGAGCTTCTTATGACTTCGACAATGGCTTTACTGCCGCTGTTGGTTATGCAGGTCCTGAAACAGGCATTATGACTGAAGAGAGCCTTGACGCTTACGGTGTTAACGTAGCTTACACAGCTGATAGCTACGGTGTTTCACTAACTTACGGTCTTATCGAGTCAAGCACTACAGAAGAAGACACCTACACAGCTTTCAATGGCTACTACGCTCCTGAAGGTCTACCTTCTATAAGTGTTGGTTATGAAATCGGTGATATCGGTGGAGCAGCTGATGGTGTTGATGAAAACACAAGCTTCTTTGTTGGTTTAACTTGGGATGAAGTAGGTCCAGGATCTGCTGGAGTTGCTTTAGGTCATAGTACTCGTGAAGGCTCTGATGAAGAGTACATGTACGAGGTATACTACGATTATCCAGTTAATGACGGCATGACAATTACTCCACTATTATTCATTCAGGAGAATGCGACAGCAGGATCTGATGATACAACTGGAGCGATGGTTAAGACATCATTCAGCTTCTAATTTTATTAATTTAAATTAGAAAATCTCTAGCACACAAAAAGGCCTGCATTTAAGCAGGCCTTTTTGTGTTGACAAATGGTTTAAAAATTTTGCAAACCAAACTTGATAGTTATAGGTATCTTTTTTTTAGATATATCTTAAGATTAAACATATATATAAATTTATTTATAAGATTTTTAAAATTATTGAAATCATGAGTTAATAAATTTACCAGCTAATATTAAAAAATAATTTCTATTAAGTTTAACTTTCAAAATGTCTCCAATATTTAAATGTTTAATTTGTAGGAAAGATATAGAAAGATCTACTAAATCATTTTGGAATAAAAAGGGACATTTGTTATGCTCGACCTGTTTAGATCAAATGTATAAAAAGTTAGGTAAGGAATAATCTAATCAAATTTTTTAATTTTTTTATTCCGAAAATATAAAACTCAACACTTTGAAGATTTAGAAGTTAAAAAATGTGATTAATGAATAAACATATAAATTAAAAAATATATTTTTAGAACAATCTATACAACTCTTTTGTTTATAAAAGTAATTTATGTGGATAAGTTTAAAAGTAAAAAGACCTAAAAGTTTTTAAAAGATTTGTTTTCGAGAAACAGTATCAATTAAAATTTTTAGGTCTTTAAGTTTATCTAATATTTTAGATTTGAGAATTTAATTTAATGCTTATAAATCTATATGATTTGCATGCATTAAAAATTTAGAACCAACCAGGAATGATTTGACCAGTTGTTACGTAAGCACCTACAGCTGCTACGAAACCTAACATTGCTGCCCAACCATTAAAACGTTCTGCTTCAGGAGTCATGATAATAAAATGATATTTGTGAATTATTGTAACAGCATTTATGAAGCTTTGTAAAGCATTTTTTTGTTTTTTCTTTAAAATTTAATTTTTGACCTAATAGCATAATTTTTAGTGGCAATAATGAAACACTATTGTGTCACTTCATAAAATCACTCAAAGAATTTATTTCGAATAATTCTTCATTTGTTAGAGTTACTTTGAAATTATGTTAAGAACAATAGTTCCAATACCTTTAATCGTTATGGTTGAACTTTTTTTAATTTTTAGTACTGTCGATAATAAACATTAGTTCGTTTGAGTAGTAATTGAAGATATAAATTTTTAATGGAAACCTTGAATTAATTATTTTCTTGATCTCTTTTTCAATATTCACAAAATTCTTTTGAATCCAATAATTGATTTGAGTATTTTTAAATATCAATTTATATGGAATTGGCTCAGGAACAAACAAGTTCTGATTTTCTGAAAGTTAGGGTTTATTCTCTTAATAAATTTTCAAATAATGAACTCAAATTGTGAAATGTGGGTCGCCTGAGATTCGAACTCAGGACCAGCCGGTTAAAAGCCGGATGCTCTACCGCTGAGCTAGCGACCCATTTTGTAAAATTGAGTACATAAGAAATTATCCCTTTTTAAGGCCCAAAAAACAACTTATTATCTAAAGTTGAACAATAGAAATACAATTCTTAACTTATAAGATAAAAAATTAAAAATTCTCTCTATATTTGCAGTTAATAGGTAAGATATTCAATAAATAAAAGAATTTCTAAAATGCTCAGAACAATCGTAGTTTTCGCACCTATTATTGCGGCTTTAGCTTGGGTTATATTTAATATACAAAAACCAGCAAGAGAGCAGTTCAACAGAGACTTTTTGGGAAAGGATTAATCTAATTTGTCAGAGAAAGAAGTAATAGTAATTGGAGCAGGTCTTGCAGGTTCTGAAGCTGCTTGGCAGTTAGCAAATTTTGGAGTCCCAGTTAAATTAGTTGAAATGAGACCTTTGAAGTCAACTCCGGCGCATCATTCTGGTGAATTTGGAGAATTGGTTTGTAGTAATAGTTTTGGGGCTTTAAGTTCAGATAGAGCTGCTGGGTTATTGCAAAAAGAATTAAGATTTTTTAATTCATTGATAGTTCAAACAGCAGATAAATTTGCAGTTCCAGCTGGAGGAGCTTTGGCGGTAGATAGATCTAAATTTAGTACCGCTTTGACTGAAACTTTATCTAGTCATCCTTTAATCGAAATTAAAAGATTTGAACAACAGGATCTTCCCAGCAAAGAAAATATAACTATCCTCGCAACTGGTCCACTAACTTCAGATGAATTGGCCAACAAAATTCAATTTTTTACAGGTATTGACGCCTGTCATTTTTTTGATGCTGCTAGTCCAATAATTTATGGTGATACTATTGATCAAGAGACTGTCTTTAAAGCTAGTAGATACGACAAAGGAGATCCTGCATATCTTAATTGCCCAATGAACAAGAATGAGTATATTCATTTCAGAAACGAACTAATAGCAGGAGAACAAGCTAATTTAAAAGACTTTGAAAAAGAATCTGCTAACTTCTTTGAAGCTTGTTTGCCAATAGAAGAAATTGCTAGAAGAGGAATTGACACAATGAGATATGGACCTCTCAAATCTATTGGGTTGTGGAATCCAAAGTGGGGGGACTTATTCGATAGGGAAAATAGATTGAAAAATCGGCCTCATGCAATTGTTCAACTAAGGATGGAAGATCTCGAAGGAAAGTTACTTAATATGGTAGGTTTTCAAACTAACCTCAAATGGTCAGAGCAAAAAAGAATTTTTAGGATGATTCCCGGCCTAGAAAAAGCTGAATTTGTACGCTTTGGAGTAATGCATAGAAATACTTTTTTAGAATCTCCCAAATTACTTTTGCCAACACTTCAATTCATGAAAAGAGAAACTCTTTTGGCAGCTGGGCAGATAACAGGAACGGAAGGTTATGCTGCCGCTGCTGCGGGGGGTTTGCTTGCAGGGATAAATGCATCTTTATTAGCTAAAGGCAAAAAAACATTAACTTTTCCTGATGAAACAATGATTGGTTCATTAATAAATTTCATCAGTAATAGAAATCAAATATTATCTAATCAGAAAAAAAATAAATTCCAGCCAATGCCTGCTTCATTTGGTTTAGTCCCAGAACTTGCTAAAAGAATAAAAGATAAAAGATTAAGATATAAAGCTTATCAAGAGAGATCTTCAGAAGCTTTAAAACTGTTAAGAAAAATATTAGATTCTCGTATTGAAAAAGATCACTTACTTACCAAAATTAACTAAAATAAATTATCTAAAGGCTCAAAAATGAAATCTAATAAGGAAAATTTCGATGCAATTATAATTGGCTCAGGAATAGGAGGATTAGTAACCGCATCTCAATTAGCTGCTAAAGGAGCAGAAGTTTTAGTTCTTGAAAAATATATCATTCCAGGAGGGAGCGGTGGCTCTTTCAAGCGAAAAGGGTATACCTTTGATGTTGGTGCTTCAATGATATTTGGATTTGGAGATAAAGGTTATACCAATTTATTAACTCGCGCTCTAAAAGATGTAAATGAAAAATGCGAAACGATTCCTGATCCAGTACAACTTGAATATCACCTTCCAAATAACTTTAGTATTTCTGTCAATAAAAATTACGATCAATTTATAAATAAATTATCAGCAAGTTTTCCTAAAGAAAAAGAGGGTATAAGAAAATTTTACGACACTTGTGCCGATGTATTTAAATGTTTAGATTCAATGCCTCTTTTATCAATAGAGGATCCAAGTTATCTTTTCAAAGTTTTCTTTAAATCTCCATTATCCTGTTTAGGTTTAGCAAGATGGTTACCTGTAAACGCAGGAGATGTAGCCAGAAAGTTTATAAAGGATCCTGAGCTCTTAAGATTTATTGATATCGAATGTTTTTGTTGGTCAGTAATGCCAGCTCTCAAAACTCCTATGATTAATGCAGGAATGGTTTTTACAGATAGACATGCTGGTGGTATAAATTATCCAAAAGGTGGGGTGGGGACCATAGCAGAGAAGTTGGTTTCTGGTATGGAAAAATTAGGAAGTAAAATTCGTTACAAAGCAAATGTTACTGAAATACTGTTAAAGAAAAAGAAGGCAGTAGGAGTTAAGCTCTCAAATGGGGAGGAAATTTATTCAAATATCATTGTATCTAATTCCACAAGATGGGATACATTTGGACTGAAAGATAAAAAGAAAGGATTAATTGCAAGTAAAAACGTACCAAAAAGTGAATATAAGTGGTCAGAGACCTATAAACCTTCTCCTTCTTTTGTTTCAATTCACCTAGGTGTCGAAAAAAATCTGATAAGTAATAACTTCAATTGTCATCATATAATCGTTGAGAATTGGGATGAATTAGAAAGTGAAAAAGGAGTGATTTTTATCTCTATACCTACTTTGCTTGATTCGTCTTTAGCCCCGGAAGGTAAGCATATCGTTCATGCATTTACTCCTTCCTCAATGAGTGAGTGGGAAGGCTTATCTAGGAAAGAATATCAGCAAAAGAAAGAAAAATATTTTTCATTTCTTGTTGAAAAAATTTCAACAATCTTACCTAATCTTGAAAAGAATATCGATCACAAAGAAATTGGAACTCCAAAAACTCATAAAAAGTTTCTAGGAAGATATGAAGGTAGTTACGGACCAATTCCTAGTCAAAAGTTGCTTGGACTTTTGCCAATGCCTTTTAACACTACAAAAATTAAAAACCTTTATTGTGTAGGGGATTCATGCTTCCCAGGACAAGGCCTAAATGCAGTAGCTTTTAGTGGATACGCTTGTGCTCATAAAATAGGTTCAAAATTAAATATAAATAGTTTCAACTTGCCAGATTAAAAGTTTCTTAGCAGATGATAGACAAGTTTAAAACTCTTTTTTTTGTAAAAAGTTCATTAATTTCTTTATATTTAGCACTCACAATTCCCATACCATTCATTTCAACTGAAAAATTAAAAATCCTTTCAAATATTGCATTTATCTTAGGTTTATATTTGATTATCAGTATTACAAATGACTATGTAGAAACTTGCAATAAAAAAATTTCATATAAAACTAGTTTTATTTCGAAAATCTTAGGCAGAAAAAATTGGGAGATTTCATGGAAAGATATTAAATTAATAAAATCGCTACCTACCAGTCAGGGCAGTAAGGTTTATTACTTCAATACAACCAAAGGAGAAAATTTCCTTATTCCACAAAGATTAGAAAATTTTGAGAAATTTTTGGTAATTGTTTCTAATAATACCGGTATTGATATAAATAAAATATCTTATTTATCTCCTCTTTGGACTTATAAATTACTAACGTTACTATCGGTTTTAATGATTATTGGTGAAATTTTTGCTTTTCTAAATTTAAATATTATCAATGCTAAATCTATAACCTTGTTGTCTAACAGTGGTTATGCCGCCACCTTCTCCTAGCCCAGCCTGTTCTAATTTTCTACGTAATGTTAATACCTGAGTGTCTACAGATCTTGGACCTCCACTAAAGGGCGGCCAAGCCATCCTAAGAAGCTCTTGGCGACTTCTTACCATGCCAGGAGGCATAAGAAGAGCACATAGCAGTGCAAACTCTCTTGGGCTTAATTCTACTGGCTTCTCACTAAGAGTTACTTGTCTTAATAGTAGATGAACCTCTAGAGGCCCAACTTCAACTTTTTCTTGTAGTCCTATTCTTCCTCTTTTTAAAAGTGTTCTACATCTAGCGGCTAATTCCTCAAGGCCAAATGGTTTTCTGAGAACATCATCAGCTCCTTCATCCAATAAATTGACTAGTGCTTCAACACCTGATCTGGCAGTCAAAACTATTACTGAGCATCCCAACTGTTGGGCTAGCCTCATTGCAGTGTTGTGCTCAAGAATTTCAGCGCTGACCAATAGGTCAGGTGATTGTTCTCGACATAGGTCAACTGCTTCTGCGGCTGAACCTACTGCAGCAGCTAAGTGACCATCTTGACGAAGTCTTTGTACAAGGACAGTTCTTAGTGTGGGGTGAGGTTCAACAACAAGAACTCTTGAGGGTGTTTGAGGGCTCGCAGGCAATTGTGAACTGCCAGGGGTTGGAGCTAAGATTTGCTCAGTTGATTGCATTCTTAATTACTGTTGGGCCAGGCAATTTTGTATCATCCTTAATAAGGTATAACAAATGCTAAATAAAAATCAGAATCTATCGAATTATGACATCATTTGAAAATCCTAGAGCAATTCGTCATTTTCAATCGATTTGCGATAGTTGCCAAGACTTAGTTACTCGTTTTCATAGTCCAGCTGACCTTAAATTGTACAGTGAAGGATATCTCCAAGCCTTAAGGAATTGCAGTAGTTTAGAGCAGAGAGATCAAGAGAAATTAGAAAGATTAATAGAAAGATGGATTTTAGATCCATCAAGTTTTATTGAACCAGGTAGCAATGAAAATAAAGGTTTTTTTGATAAAAAAAGAGTTTAAAATATTAATTTTTATTAACTAATATCAGTATTTATACTTATTAATTATTTTTAGGATGCTAATTCGATTTCAATCTTTTCTTTTAAGGTTCCAGAGTTGTACATTTCGATAAGAATGTCTGATCCTCCCAGAAATTCACCTTTTAAATAAACTTGAGGGATAGTAGGCCAATCTGAATATTCTTTAATACCCTCTCTTACATCAAAATCACTAAGAACATCAAAAGTGCTAAATTCAACACCTAGAGAGTTAAGAATTTGAACGACGTTGTTGGAGAATCCGCATTGAGGCATTAATTTAGTACCTTTCATGAAAACCATAATTGGATTTGATTCTATTAGGTTTTGGATTTTATCTTTAGTTAGATTTTCCATAATTTAACTTGGGGGTTCTGTTTTTAGGGCTAGTGCATGGATAGCCTCTGAAGCTAATTCTTCTTTAAGAGCAGAATAGACTAGTTGATGTTGTTTAACTAATGATAATCCATTGAACATTGATGAGATTACCGTAACTTGTAAATGATCATTTCCCTTGATGTTTTCAACAAAAACTTCGGAATTTGGTATTTTTTTAGTAATTAAATTAACAACTTCTTTTTTAGTAATCATAATTAATTTTTATTAGCCATTATATTTTGTCTCTACGAATCCTAATTGGATTAACTTTTTATAAGCCTCTTTACCTTCAGGGCTATTAGGAGACATTATCCTAATATTTTCTATAAGTAAGGGTACAGCTACTTCAGGCTTTTCATTTTTTATATATAAAGCCGCCAATCTATCATTTGATTCTGCTAAAATTTGCAAAGTTTTCTTTCCTTTCCTTTGCATTTCATTTGGTATTCTTGCATCAGTTCCTTTAAAGGCTGTATTTAGATCCGCATAAAAAGATGCTAGTTGTTTAGCTAATTTTCTTGCATCTAGATAAGAATCTTTCGCCGTATCAAAATCACCTTTTTTTATGAAACTATCTCCTTGTTTTAAATAATATTTCACGTTTGAGATAGAAAGCGTTTTACTTGCATTTGAGAGTACTTTATAATCTTTTGGATTATTGACTTCTGCATGAACTGAATCTTTATAAGGAAAATTTCCAAAAAATATAAATAAAATAGGAATTAATTTTAAGAATTTCATATTCTTATTGAATTATTAAAGTTAATACTAACTTACTACGGTTTCATCTCCCGACATAATTTAATGCGACTAGCTCCTCTTTGATCATTTTTTTATTTAGAAATTGATTAAATTCTTTTATACTAAAGTTTAAACAATCATTCATTGCTATTGGTTTTCCAAAGGATATGCAAAACTCGCTCCTGAATTTAGGAGATACTTTGCTATAAGCAATTCCTATTGGAATAATAAAAATTGATTCTGTTTTCTTTGTGGCTAATCTCGCTAATCTGTATAATCCTTCTTTGAGAACTAATTTTTTCCCATATTTATTAATTTTACCTTCTGGGAAAACAACTAGATGTTCGCCTTTTTCTATAAGATCAATTGCATATCTTAATGCTGAGAGAGATGGAGATGATTGATTTATTGAAAAACATCCAAGTCTGTTTAAGAACCAACCTTGTATTCCTCTCATTTCTGATTTAGTAACCATAAACCTACAATCCTTTTTAGTTACTCTTCTACCCATTGCCATGGTTAGTATTAGGCCATCCCATCTTGATCTATGGGTTGGAGCTAAAATGATAGAGGAATTTGTTGGAATCGAAAAACTATTATTTAATATTTTTTTTTTACTGAAAAAGAACCTTAATACAATGTCCTGAGTAACAAACATTGCAATAAATCCCAATACAGGGTTGATTCTATACCAAATATCTAAGGGTTTTCTATTCAAAATCTGTTTACTATATATTAATAATTTAAGTGTTTGCAATCTTTTATTAGCTATTATTGGGCGGTTACTAGATTGTCTAGAAACTAAGATTTTAAAATTATGGCTACTTTAGGAGTAAACATTGATCATATTGCAAATGTAAGACAAGCAAGGAAAACTGTAGAACCTGACCCTGTGCAATTTGCTTTTTTAGCTGAACTAGGTGGAGCAGATTCAATTACCGTTCATTTAAGAGAGGATAGAAGACACATACAAGATAGAGATGTATTTCTTTTGAAAGAAACTATCAAAACAAAACTTAATTTAGAAATGGCTGCTACAGAAGAAATGTTAGAAATTGCTAAAAAGCTTCTTCCAGATTATGTAACACTAGTACCAGAGAAAAGAGAGGAAGTTACCACTGAAGGTGGATTGAATGTAAAAGGTAATATGAAATATCTTAAGAATTTTGTTGAAAATTTAAATGATTCAAATATTGAAGTAAGTGCTTTTATTGATCCTATTGGTGAGCAGATCAATTATTCAAAAGAAATAGGGTTTGATTTTATAGAATTACATACCGGTAAATATTCTGAACTAACCGGTTATAATCAACATAAAGAGCTTCAAAGGATTGTTGAGTCTACACATGAAGCAAATGATATAGGATTAGTTGTTAATGCTGGTCATGGTCTTAATTACAATAATGTTAAAAAAATTGCATCAATTAACAATATGAACGAGTTAAACATAGGTCATAGTATTGTTGCAAGGGCTTTAGCGGTAGGATTAGAAAAGTCTGTTCGTGAAATGAAGTCACTTATTAACTCAAATTAAATTTCAAATGACAAAATATTTTTTCGTCGCAGCAAGTCAAAAATTTTTAACAGTTGAAGAACCAATTGAAGAGATTTTGAAAGAAAGGGAGAGGAATTATAAAGAAAACAATAAAGAAATAGATTTTTGGCTTTTAAAAAATCCATCCTTTTTACAAACTTCTCAATTTAGTAATCTAAAAGTAAAGATCCCCTCCCCCCCAGCAGCTGTTTTATCTACCGATAAAAAATTTATAACTTTCTTAAAGCTTCGTTTAGAGTTCGTTGCCGTGGGTGAATTCGAATGTCCTAATGCAGAAATAACTGATCCATTTAAAGTTGAGTAATATAACCATCTAATAAATTGCTCAATCTTTATAAGTCAAACAAAATTGAAGTAATTAGTGATCTGCTAGCAGAAGAATTAAAAATATCACCTCCTTTTATAACTGAGAAATTAGAAATAGCTGTTCCTAATTATGTTTTGGGTAAGTGGTTAAGTGAACAAATAACTATAAAAAACAAAATAAGTACTCTTTATGAATTAAAGACAATATCAAGTTACACCGAATCATTATTGACAAATTTTTTTCCTGAGATTGATATGGGTTTATGGAATTTTGAGTCAATTAAATGGGGAATTATTGATTCATTAGAAGAATTAAATAGCTTTAAAGAATCATTTCCACTTAGAAATTGGATTAATAAATATTTGGATAATAAAAAGACAATTGATGGAGACCTATATAATCTGACAAAAAAGATCACGAATAATTTTATTGATTATCTAATTTTTAGACCTGAAATGATTGCAGAATGGAATAGATATGAAATTAATTCACTTAATTTATTTAAGAATTTAAATTCAGATCAATTTTGGCAACCTATTTTATATAAATTATTAGAGAAAAAGATATCTGAA
>CACGNA010000023.1 GCA_902574425.1 uncultured Prochlorococcus sp.
GTCCGCTTAAAGATATTAGACCAAAATCGCTAAAAATGTGTAAATTATTTTTCTTTAAGTAAAGTTATTCTTTGCAAGAAAGAAGGAAGGAAACTCCATGTCTTAATATTTTCTTTATTATTAAGGATTTAATTTGGTAATAATCGAATGGCTTTTCAACGGCAAAAGATCTAAAGAGGTGGTCCCCATAAAAGAGGCTAAGCATAGAAGACTGCAATTAGAGGCTTTTGGAGCCGTTATTTATTGGAGCGAAAGAATTTAGATTAAAAACTTGTAAAAGTAGCAAAAAAAAATAAACGCAGAAAATATTAAAGAAACTTATCTATTAAATAAAAAATCCTTATTAGCTATCAGCATTTTATTGTTCTAGTTTCTTAAGTTAAAAGCTTTCAAACTCTTGAACCCATTCATTTTTGGAACAAATCACTTCTTTCTTTGTATAGCTCATCGCAATTTTTTTTTCTTTATAAGCAACTTCGCCAATAAAAACAGGCCAAATCGAATGATCTCCATCATATTTATGAATAATCCCTTGGCTATCAAGAAATAATGGATCTCCTTTTTTAATCATTTTCCAATCCTGGTTTATTCTCTCAGGATGAATTAAGCCATCAATATCTCCTTTTTCATCTCTTGGATAATCTATACTCCCTTGATGAACGTGAACAACCAATTCCTTTGGTAGTTCTATAAGGTTGTTTTTCAATTTATCTATCTCTTCCCTTAAAGAGGCAATTATTATTAAAAATCTATTTATGATTTTTGGATCATAAAAATTTTGCGCCACAGCTCCTATTTCAATAACTAAACCACATGGCCAAGCTTCTACAAGAAAACCAGTTTGGGCTTTGTCTTTTTCGTGCAAATAAATAGGCAATCCAAATTTATTCTGTAGTAATGCAGCTAAACAAAAATCTTTAAATCTCCTCCCATACATAACAATACTTGTTCCCATATTTGCAGTAGTAGTATGCAAATCGACTGCAATTTGACAGGGTTTAGATCCATTAATTCCAAATTGATCCACTAAAAAATTGGCTCTATTAATTTCATATAAACTATTCTTGAGTTGATCATAATTCTTATTTTTTTTAAAAGATCTATTTAAATCTGCATCTATATATCTGCAGCCTTTTTCATAGGCAATAGGATTGCCTATGATGTACTCATACTCAATACCAGATTTTAAACTATTCTCCTCTCTATTAAATTGCTTAACAGCCCAAATAGGATTAATTTCATTCCCATGAGTGCCTGAAACGATAAGTATTCTTTGAACAGTCATTTTTTCTTTAAAAATAAAATATTATGCAAAATAAATACCTTATTAAAGCCTCGAAGAAATTTTGGTTTTGGTTTTGGACACAATTAATGAATGGTTTCGCACCATCAGATACACAAGGTAATTATAAGAGGCCTGAAGGAATAACAATTAATAGTGAATATGAAATTAATAATGAAAACGGAAAAATTTGTTTATTAGTAGGTAATTCTTGTCCTTGGTGTCAAAGAACTTTACTCGTCCATAAAATAAAACAACTATCTAAAGAAGTTAAAGTTGTTTTTTTAAAAGCAGATGTTGAGCATGGCGAATGGATTTTCAATAAAAAACTGAAAGGATGTGTAAGGCTTTCTGACCTTTACAAAAAAGCTAATAAAAAAATAATTTTCAGAGCGACATTACCTCTTTTAATTAGTTTCGTAAAAGATGAAGTAAATATATTATCTAATGAGAGTTCTCAAATCATAAGATTACTTAACTCAATACAAAGTATGTCGAAAGACAAAACAGTGAAAATCAAAGACTGTGATCAACAACTTTTAGCTTTAATTCATAACAACATAAATAATGGTGTATATAGGTGCGGATTCGCCAGAAACCAGTCATCATATGAAAAAGCTAGTAAAAATCTTTTCGCAGCTTTAAACGAGATTGAAGATGAAATGAGCCGGAATAAAGGGGATTGGATATTTGGAGAAGAGTTAACTTACGCAGATATTTACCTTTTTCCTACACTTATAAGATGGGAATTAATATATAGCAAACTTTTTAAATGTACTGAAAAAGAACTATCTTATTTCGAGAAAATTATTGAATGGAGAATAAAATTTTTTAAAATATCTAATGTAGATAAGACTTGCTACGACAATGAATGGAAAAAAGATTATTACAAAGCTTTATTCCCTTTAAATCCAAATCAAGTAATACCAGTATTACCACCACTAAAGGAAATAATTAGATTAGAGTCTTAAAAAATATAAAAAACAATTTCGATGAAAAAAATGATGTTGTAATGAACACTTATTTTGTTCATAGATAATGCAATTTCATTAGAAATTAACTATCTTATGTATGTCTACTAAAGTACGAAAAAGCTTCAAATGAAATCCATTGACGAACACATCCAAAAAGATCAATCGGAAATCGAATCTGCTAAAGCAGAGGGCAATCTTCCAAAGGTCAGACATCTAACTGAAGAACTAAAAGAACTCGAAGAGTATAAGGATCATCATCCAGAGGATAAACATGATCCAAATGCTTTGGAATTATTTTGCGATGCCAACCCAGATGAACCAGAATGTCTTGTTTATGATGATTAAGTTTTCTTAATCAATAGACAATGTAAAAAAAAGGGCTCTAAAAGCCCTTTTTTATTTCTTAAATTTTATTAGTAATCTCGATTAAAATCAGATGGGCTACCTGTTAGCGAACATACCACCGACTCCTCATTTTTCATTTCCTTAACTTCTACAATTGGTCTTCCCATTTTCTTGAGAACCTCAATATCCTGAATCGTTTGACATCTGGCTATTATTTTTCCTTGTTGATCAAAGCAACTGTAGAAATTCATGTTTTGATTAAAGCAGTATCTTATTTATGGCTAATTTTCATTATTAAATCAAGTATATTATTTACAAAAAAATTTTTAATTTAGTTTAAATCCTTTTCCATACCTCAGAAAGCAGTGAAGATAAACCTTTTTTTAAAGATGAAGAAATTACTAAAACTTTTTTTTTCGATACATCTTCTAACTTTTTTGTGATTATTTTCAAATAATCATCATCTATAAGTTCCATTTTATTTAATACTATTATCCTCTCTTTATCTAAAAGGCCTTTCCCATATTTTTTTAATTCCTGCTCAATTATCTCAAAATCATGAATAGGATTTTCTGCAATTGAATCAATTAAGTGCACAAGTATCTTCGTTCTTTGAATATGCCTCAAAAAATCATGCCCTAAACCTACTCCATCAGCTGCCCCTGATATTAATCCAGGTATATCGGCAAAAAGGCAACCATTACCATCTGCTTTTCTAACTACACCTAAGTTAGGTATTAAAGTTGTGAAAGGATAGTTTGCAATTTTTGGACGAGCCGATGACAGAACGGAAATTAAAGTACTTTTCCCTGCATTTGGAAGGCCTATAATCCCAACCTCTGCAAGGAGTTTAAGTTCTAATTGAACCTCCCATATCTCACCATCTTTACCTTCAGTGAATGATTCTGGGGCTCTATTTTGATTACTTAAATAATAAGCATTACCATGTCCACCTCTTCCTCCAATGGCAATAGTTAATGTCTGTTTATTTTTAGTTAAGTCTCCTAAAATAACGCCGGTTTGAAAATCCCTTATTTCTGTACCGCAAGGAACTTTAAGGATTGTATCCTCACCTGAAGCACCAGATCTTTTATTCGGACCTCCTTTGCATCCATCTTCAGCAATTATTTCTCTTTTGAATTTAAAATCTAATAATGTTTGAAGATTATTATCAGCCACCAATATGATTGACCCCCCTCTGCCACCATTCCCCCCCGATGGTCCTCCAGCAGGAACGAATTTTTCTCTTCTAAATGAAACTATTCCATTACCACCTTTTCCAGCTTTAAGAATAATGTTTGCTTGATCAATAAATTGCACTTAATACACTTATTTAAATGGTTTTAAATATTTTAAATTTTATTTTATCCACGCAATACTGCAACCAGATCCACCCTCGTTGATAGCTGCATCTTCAATCTTATCAACATAATTTAAACCTGATAACCATTTTCTTAAACCTTGCTTTAATTTCCCAGTTCCAATTCCATGAACAATCCATAGCGGTCCATGAAATTTTCTAATTTTCTCCTCAATAATTATTTCAGCTTCGTGAACTCTTAGTCCTCTTACATCAATTGTATTTTTACTAGTTCTAATTTTAGAAAAAGAAAAATCTTCTCTTGAAGACTTGATCTCAATTTTTGACCTTTTGATATAAGGCTTTTCCCCATTAATACCTTCAAAGTCATTTACAGATAATGTGCTCCTAAATGAACCACATTTAACTTCGTAAAAACCACCTTTTTTATCTAAAGCTACAATTTGTCCCGTACTATTTAGACTCTTAATTTTTACAAAATCGCCTACGTTAGGATTCCATGATATTGACTTTGCAACTTTTTGGGTTAAATGTTCTGTCTCAATTTCCTTTAATCTTTTTCCAATAATTCTCGTGTCCTCTCCGTTAACATTTTGATCTCTTAATTTTTTAATCAAATCTATTACCTCTTTTTTAGCAGATATAATATGTTTTGATAATTTATACCTTTCAATCTCTTGGATTTTTTCAGCATTTATTTTTTGAAATTCATAATTCCTCTTAAGTTCATCATGTAATATTTCAGTTCTAGCGATAAGTTCTGCAGCCGCTTCTGCAGAATTCTGTTGTTTGACCCTCTCTTCCTCAAGACCTTTAATAATACTGTTGATATTATCAACTTCTTTTGGCTTTAGATAATTTGCAGCCTCATTGATTATGCTTTCATCGAGACCAATTCTCTTCGAGATTGACAAAGCATTACTTCTACCAGGGATACCCCAGTTGAGTATATATTTTGGCTTCAAAGAATCCTCATCAAAGGCAACTGAAACGTTTTCGAATCTGGTGTCATTATATTTTAATGCCTTAATATCTCCATAATGTGTAGTTGCTAAAGTGATATCAGATTTCTTTGCAAATTCTTTTAACAAAGCCATAGCAAGAGCACTACCTTCAAGAGGATCTGTACCAGATCCAATCTCATCTAACAAAACAACTGATAATCCTCTCCTATTATCAAGTGATTCTAAAATCTCTTTTATCCGTAAAATATGCCCACTGAAGGTAGATAAATTTTCTTCTAATGATTGATTATCTCCTATATCAACATATATATTAGGACAAAAAGGGATAGTTGGATTATTAGTTGAGGGTATCAATAATCCTGCTCTAGCCATTAATAACGACAAGCCCAAACCTTTTAAAGCTGCCGTTTTACCTCCAGTATTTGGTCCTGTAATGGCTACAACTTTAATACTTCTATTTATATGAAAATCAATAGCTACTGGGGGAGGGGCTCCTTTTTTCTTGTTTTCCCAAATCAATAAAGGATGAGAAAAACCAATTAAGGAAAGAACGGGATTTTTCTCAAAAATAGGTATTTTACCTCCAATCCATTTCGAATATCTTGAACGGGTAAAAGCATTTTCTAATCTTAATAAAATAGATGCCATTGCAATCAGATTTTCTGAATTAGCACTAATAACTTCAGACCATTTCTGAAGTAATTTAAATTCTTCTGCAGTGACCCTTGCCTCTAAAGACGCAATCTTATTTCCTTGAGTGACTACACTATCAGGTTCAAAATATACCGTATTTCCTGAAGATGAAGAGTCATGAATTATGCCCTTGAATTTATCTATGTAATTAACCTTTACTGCTACAACTGGTCTACCATATCGATCTCCAATAATAGTATCTTGCAAATAAGCTAAATTCTTTTGAATAAATTTATCAACTAATATTTTTCTTTCCAGTTTCTTAGATAATAATTCTTTTCTAAGAATAGATAATTTACTACTAGCATAATCTGAAATCCTTCCATTAGATTCGATACCATTTTTTAAAATCGATTCGATATTATGATGGTCAATTAAATTTTTTGTAAATGATGAAATATAGGGCATTTTCTCAAAATCTAATAAAATTTTTTTTAAATTTCTTGCTGCAGAAATTGTTTTCGCAATTTCCAACAAGTCAGAAGACAAAATTACACCTCCCTTTGAGCAAATCTCAATATTTCTGCTAATGTCACAAACACCAGAAAAACTAATTGATTTATCTAAATTATTTTCTAGCTCAGTTATTTCGACGGTTTCATTCAAAAGTCTTTTAGCAACTTCGTATTCTGAAGGGATTTCAAAACTTAAAATTGCTCGTTTACCCATTTCTGTAGAGGCAAATGAAGATAAATGCATTTTTAATGAATCCCACTCTAAAAGACTTATAGATTCATCTTCTAAGGTCTTCTCTGAATATGATTTTTTAGAATGACTTTTCTCTTGCATACAATCAAAGAATTAAACATTAGATTGAATCCCTTCAGGAGGAACATAAAGCATCTCGAGCCAATTTCCTTCAGTATCCTTCATATAAAAAGATGCTGTTCCATCTCTATGTTCATGTAAAGGACCAACTTTTACACCAGATTTCTTTAAATCATTTTGAATATTTATCACTTCTTTTTTATTTTCAAAATGAAAGGCAAAGTGCGGTCCTGCAGCTTTATAACTAGGGCCTAACAACGCAAGTCCATCTTTCCCTTTACCAGCTTCCAAATAAGACCAATCTTTATCATCCCAAACCAAATTCATACCCAATTTAATATAAAAAGATTTGGCCCTTTCGAGATTCTCTACTCTAAGTGCGATGTGACCAATTCTATTTACTCCTTGTGAAAACTTCAAAACAAAGCAATGAATTTATTATTAATCTAAGAATAAACCAAATTTTTGTTAATAATGAGTTTTTACGTATCCTGCAACCATTGAGATGCATCACAAGCATGATAAGTCAGTATTAATTTTGCTCCTGCTCTTTTAAAACTAAGCAACGTTTCTAAAACAATATCTTTTTCATTAATCCAGTTTTTCATAGCAGCAGACTTTACCATGGAATACTCCCCACTAACGTTGTATGCAGCTATAGGTTTATTTGAAAAAGTGCTTAGTCTATAAATAATATCCAAATAAGAAATCCCTGGTTTTACCATCAAAATATCAGCTCCTTCATACTGATCCAATGCAGATTCAATGAAAGCCTCTTTTGAATTAGCGGGGTCCATTTGATATGTAGACTTATTATTTGGAATTATTTTTGTACTATTTTCTCTAGGAGCAGAATCTAAAGCAGTTCTAAATGGACCATAATAAGCAGATGAATATTTTGCTGTATAACTAATAATCCCTACTTCACTAAATCCTTGACTATCAAGAGCAGTTCTAATTGCTCCAACTCTCCCATCCATCATGTCACTAGGGCCAATAAAATCTGCTCCAGCTCTAGCTTGTGTTAAAGCTTGTTTTTTTAAAATTTCGATTGTTTCATCATTCAATATTTTTCCAGTTTCATCAACTAATCCATCATGTCCATCACAAGAATATGGGTCCAAGGCAACATCTGTCATTATTGCCATTTCTGGAATCTCTTTTTTTAATGTTCGAATAGCTTTAGGTATTAAACCTTCTTCGTTAAAACACTCTGCTCCATCTTCAGTCTTTAAGCTATCGTTTATCTTTGGAAAAAGAACAATACACCTTATTCCCAATTCCCATGCCCTAGTAACCTCCTTTATTAAGCCATTGATATCCCATCTAAAAGTACCTGGCATTGCCGAAATTTCATCCTTGAAATCTTTTTCATGAATAAATAATGGATATATAAAGTCCGAAGCCTTGAGATGGTTTTCTCTTACCATCTCTCTAATTGCTTCAGTCTTTCTTAATCTTCTTGGGCGAATCATCGAATTCATTTGTATATTATTTAAGTTGAAAAATATTTATCTAATACGATAATCGCTTACCTCGCATATAAATCAATCAGCGTCTAATTTTGTTCAGGAAAATTAACTTAATTACTCTGAAATAGAGAATGAAAAAGTTACAAAAATATTTTGCACAAACTTAATTTTTTACAAATTTACGACATAAAGAGATAAAATCTTTTAGTTAATGTATTTATTTTAAGGAGAGCATCTTTGAAAATAATTAATGGGTTTCATCTAAAGAATGTAAGAGGCGATATTCTTGGAGGGATCACAGCAGCAGTGGTGGCTTTACCTCTAGCTCTTGCTTTTGGTAATGCTGCATTAGGACCAGGAGGGGCAATTTATGGATTATATGGGGCAGTTGTAGTTGGTTTTTTAGCGGCTTTATTCGGCGGTACACCTGCTCAAGTTAGTGGTCCTACCGGTCCTATGAGTGTCACTGTTGCTGGGGTAGTAGCAGGTTTAGCAGCAGTAGGAGTCCCAAGAGATCTATCTGCAGGACAAATTTTACCTTTGGTAATGGCAGCAGTAGTTATTGGTGGTTTACTTCAAATATTATTTGGAATTTTAAAACTAGGGAAATACATAACTTTAGTTCCATATTCTGTTGTTTCAGGATTCATGTCTGGTATTGGAGTAATAATTATTGCACTTCAAATTGGGCCATTACTAGGCATAAGCACAAGAGGAGGTGTAGTCGACTCTTTAACTACTGTTTTTTCAAATTTCGAACCTAATCTTGCTGCCATTGGAGTAGCAATAATGACATTAGGGATAGTATTTTTAACACCAAGAACAATCACTCAGTGGGTTCCTTCTCCACTTTTAGCCTTATTAATAGTAACTCCAATATCAATGTTTTTTGGTGGAACAATAGACAGAATTGGAGAAATTCCTAGAGGAGTTCCATCTTTAGATTTGCCAAGTTTCAACCAGTATTTTCCTATTATTTTTAAGGCAGGTCTTGTATTAGCAGTACTTGGAGCAATTGATTCTTTACTGACATCCTTAGTAGCAGACAATATTTCTCAAACAAAGCATAATTCTGATAGAGAGTTGATTGGGCAGGGTATAGGAAATGCTGTAGCAGGTCTTTTTTCAGGATTACCTGGCGCAGGAGCAACAATGAGGACAGTTATAAATGTAAAATCGGGCGGCTCCACTCCTTTATCTGGAATGGTTCACTCAATAGTTTTGTTAATAGTTTTAGTTGGTGCAGGGCCATTAGCAGAAAAAATACCTACAGCACTTTTAGCAGGGATCCTTATCAAAGTTGGATTAGATATTATTGACTGGGGATTCTTGCTAAGGGCCCATAAATTATCTCTAAAAACTTCAGTTGTTATGTATGGTGTACTCCTAATGACTGTTTTTTGGGATTTAATATGGGCAGTATTAGTTGGAGTATTTATTGCAAACATGCTAACTATTGATTCAATTACTGAAACTCAACTAGAAGGTATGGAAGAGGATAATCCTTTATTAAGAGGTGATAATCAAGGTCAAAATACATTACCTGCTGATGAAAAAGCTCTACTTGATAGATGCTCTGGAGAAGTAATGCTATTTAGACTCAAAGGGCCACTTAGTTTTGGTGCAGCAAAAGGTATCTCTGACAGAATGAATCTTGTAAGAAACTACAAAATCCTGATATTAGATATTACTGATGTGCCAAGGCTTGGGGTAACAGCAACCCTTGCTATTGAGGATATGATGCAAGAAGCTAAAAACAACTCAAGAAAAGCCTTTGTTGCTGGGGCTAATGAAAAAGTTAGAGAAAGACTATCAAAGTTTGGAGTTGAAGGCATCATTGAGACAAGAAAAGAAGCTTTAGAAACTGCTCTAGATGAACTAGCCTAGTAATTTATGGAAATAAATCCAATTCTGCAAAATGTATTAGCCCCGCCAGTTCTTTTCTTTTTGATTGGAGCAACATCAGTACTCTTTAAATCTGATTTAGAAATACCAGCTCCATTACCTAAACTCTTTTCCTTATATCTGCTCTTAGCGATTGGGTTTAAAGGAGGTATAGAAATACAGAAAAGTGGTTTTACTGATCAAGTTTTGCCGACTTTAAGTGCTGCAATAATAATGTCACTAGTAATCCCTCTGATTGGATTTTTAATTTTAAGATTTAAGTTTGATGTCTTTAATTCAGCAGCAATAGCAGCAGCATACGGTTCAATTAGTGCTGTTACATTTATTTCTGCAGAAAGTTTTTTAGAAAGTCAAAAAATAGCTTTTGATGGGTTTATGGTTGGAGCCTTAGCTTTAATGGAATCTCCTGCAATAATTGTTGGATTATTACTTGTAAAATTTGCAGCTCCCCAAAATAGGCCAAAATCAAGAAAAATGCATCTAAGCGCAATATTACATGAATCACTTTTGAATGGATCAGTGTATTTATTGCTTTCAAGCTTAATTGTAGGATTTTTGACTGCTTCCAGTAATCCCTCAGGGATTACAAAAATGGAGCCATTTACTGGACAATTATTCTATGGAGCAGAATGCTTCTTCTTGTTAGATATGGGAATAGTCGCAGCTCAAAGATTGCCCAGACTGAAAAATGCAGGTTCGTTCTTGATTGGCTTTGCCATTTTCATGCCTCTATTTAATGCATTTATAGGTGTTTTCGTTGCAAGATTTTTATCTTTAGGACCTGGCAACGCTCTTTTATTTGTGGTTTTATGTGCAAGCGCTTCATATTTAGCAGTTCCTGCTGCTATGAGGATGACAGTTCCAGAAGCTAAATCTAGTTATTATATTTCAACAACACTTGGGCTAACTTTCCCATTCAATATAGTTCTTGGCATTCCCATATATATGAGTTTAGTAAATACCATTATCCCACTATCCCCTTTATAAAAATGAAAAGATTAGACTTAATATTTAGTGAAAGAGAACTAGATGCAATCATTAAAACATTAGAAAAAGCTAATGTTCCTGGATATACAGTTATGAAACACGCCACAGGTAGGGGTCCTGAAAGAGTTGTTACTGAAGATATGGAATTTACAGGATTAGGATCAAATGCTCATGTAATTGTTTTTTGTGAACAAGAATTAATAGATAAAATGAGAGATAATATTAGAGATGATTTAAGCTATTACGGAGGAGTAGCTTATATTTCTGAAGCAACTCCACTCTAAATGAGTGAAGTAATATTTAATTTTTAAGAATGAATCCAATCTACTCTTATATTCTTTCTACTATTTAAATATCTATCAATTGACATTGCAGCAATGCATCCATCAGAAGCCGCTACAACGGCTTGCTTAAATGGTGTATTTCTTATATCTCCAATAGCCCATACTCCATCAGAGTTTGTAGACATAAAGTCATCCACAATAACCCCCCCCATCTTCTTTTAAAGCAATCTGATCCCCTAAAAAATCAGTAATTGGTTTTGAACCACTCATATAAACAAAAACTCCATCTATATTTAAATCAATAGGATTTTCTTCTTGTTTATTTTTTACAACAACCCTATTCACACCCATATCATCACCTAAGATTTCCAATAATCTTGTTCTACTCCAATGTTTTATGTTTGAATGATCCATCAATTCCATGGCTTCTTCATTATCTGATTTAGGATCACTTGATGTAATCCAATGGACAGTTGAAGCAAATTTAGTGAGAACAGTTGCCTCTTCAATTGCCTCCTTGTTAACTCCAACAACAGCAACTTCTCTATTTTTGTAAAAAGCTCCATCACATGTAGCACAATAACTTACTCCTTTACCAAGGAAATCCGCTTCTCCCTTAAATGATGCAGGCCTGCCCATAGCTCCACTAGCAAGAACAAGTGCTTTAGCTTTGAAGGTTCCCTCAGGGGTATAAACGGTTTTCCATTCCCCATTAGCGTCTATCCCAAAAACTTGTGCTCTTCTATAGTCTGTACCATATTGCACTGCCTGTTCTCTCATTAGGGTAAGTAATTTCTCCCCACTTATATCAACAGGAACACCTGGATAATTAGCTATCTGATGAGTTATCGCTAAGGCGCCAACAGATGGATTTTTATCTAAAATTACTGTCTTTAAGTTTGAACGAGATGTATAAAGTGCGCAAGTGCATCCAGCCGGACCTCCTCCGACAATAACTACATCTGACTCAATAATTTCCAATGTAATAAAACTCCTTTTAGTAGTTAATTTAGATGAGTTTTTGGTTAGAAGATATCTTAAAAGTTAATACCTAACCTGTATATAGATATAAGTTAAAAGAAAAAAAAGAAAAAAGCATAATATAGAAACAAACTTACATAGGAGAAATAAAAAATCTAATTATCAAAACTATCAGTTACCTGAATTGTTCTGTATTGATTTATTATTAGATCACATTAAGTAAACTAATTGCTAAAGAAACATTATATTTTTTCATGACCAACACTGATTACCTTTTAAAAGCAGCTATTAAAAAAGTAACCGAAAAATTAAACGAGATATTGGTTGAAAAAATTGACGAAGCGACAAATATTGCACAGGATGCTCCAGAAATACTCAAAAAAAAATTTGACAACTTGAAAGAATCTATAATAGAAGAGGCCTCAAGGATGGAAAAAGCCGATAATATTCAAGAAAATGAACCCACAAATACTTATCAAAATTCCAAAATAAAAAAAGCTTTAAACGAAATTGAAGGTATTCAAAAGCAAATTGAACTATTTAATAAAAAAATGAATAATCAAATCAAATGAGTTATCACATCTTTCATAATCTTTTAAAAAAATTGAAGAGGGGCTCTTTTATTTGGATAACCCTGATTTCGCTTTTATTAAATTTGTGGCTAGATAATATTAGATTTACAATTTTCAAAAGTAAAAGCAATAAAAAAAGTGAGGTCCAAATTAAACGAGCTAGGTGGTTTACTAATCAATTAATTAAACTTGGTTCTGCATTTATTAAAATTGGGCAATTATTATCTGCAAGACCCGATTTAATTCCTAACACCTGGATTCAGGAATTATCTAAATTACAGGATCAAGTTCCAAATTTTTCATTTGAGCAAGTTCAAGAGACTATCAGAGACGAGTTAGGATCAAAGTTTGATGAAATCGATCAAATAATATGCGATCCAGTTGGATCAGCATCTCTAGCGCAGGTTCATAGGGCGACTTTAAAAGATGGTCAAAAAGTAGTTTTTAAAGTTCAAAGGCCCAATTTAAAAGAATTATTTATTATCGATTTGGGTATAATGCAGCAAATAGCAGGATTGTTGCAGAAAAATAAGAATTGGAGTCGAGGTAGAAACTGGGTTGCGATTGCTAAAGAGTGTAAGAGAGTTCTGATGAAGGAGCTTGATTTTAATTGTGAAGCACAATATGCAGCAAGATTTAGACAGCAATTTCTTGATGATGAAAATGTTGAAGTTCCTGAAGTAATTTGGGATATGAGTAGTGAAAGAGTGCTTTGTTTAAGTTATCTAGAAGGAACAAAAATAAGCGATTTAGAAAAATTAAAATCGCAAGAAATTGATTTATCAAGAATTGCAGAAATAGGTGCCATCAGCTACCTAAAACAATTAGTGAATTACGGTTTTTTTCATGCAGATCCTCATCCAGGGAATCTAGCAGTTTCAAATACAGGTCAATTAATTTTTTATGATTTTGGAATGATGGGTAGTATCTCAAATAACCTTCAAACAAGTTTAGGATCAATGGTTAAGTCTGCTGCTTTAAGAGACGCCTCATCACTTGTAAGTCAACTACAACAAGCTGGTTTAATTTCAACAGATATTGATATAGGACCAGTCAGAAGATTAGTCAGATTAATGCTTAAAGAAGCCTTAACTCCACCATTTAGTCCAAATATAATTGAAAAATTATCTGGAGATTTATACGAACTTGTTTATGAAACTCCATTTCAACTACCAGTGGATTTAATATTTGTAATGAGAGCTTTATCAACTTTTGAAGGAGTTGGCAGAATGCTTGACCCTGGGTTTAATCTTGTATCAGTTACCAAACCTTATTTAATAGAACTTATGACTTCTAATAATCAAACTCCTAACGATTTAATCAACCAATTAGGAAGGCAAGTAGGGGAACTAGGATCCAAGGCTGTAGGAATTCCTAAAAGAATAGATGAAAGTTTAGAAAGGTTAGAGCAGGGTGATTTACAATTACAAATAAGGATGGGAGAGTCTGATAGACAATTTAAAAAAATGTTTACTGCTCAAAAAACATTAGGACATTCTATTCTTATAGGAAGCTTATCAATTGCATCTGCTTTACTTGTAACTAATAAACAAAATAATTTTGCATTGTTACCATTATTTTTTGCATTACCCATAAGTATTGACTGGATAAAATGCCAATTAAGTATGAGTA
>CACGNA010000024.1 GCA_902574425.1 uncultured Prochlorococcus sp.
CCTCAAATATTCGTCTGAGAGATTTAGATTATCTAATCTTGTCAATGATTCATACAAATAATCATTAAAATATTTATTTCTTCCTAAAATATTAATAAATTTATTTTCCGTTTCAATAGTTAGAGACTTCTGAAGAGGTCTTATCCAATCCTTAATTAATTTATTATTATTCCCGATACTAGTCACATCTGAAAAAAGAGTTATTTTTTCATCGTATCTTATTCAAGGTTATTTCTTTTTGCCTCCAGTATTTCTCTTTCTTAATCAAACGCTGAAATTGATTTTTTAGCTCATTTATTTTATTCCTTTGAATAGAAAGATTTAAATTTTTAAATTCTAACTCAACAGTAGATATATTGAAGAAATTAATACTTGAAAGATTATCGCCATATGACGATAACTGATTTATCTTTAAATCGAAATTAATAAGAAAAGGGTGTGGATGTTTTATCATCAATCTTTTGCTTATAAAGTACTCAAAGGAATCTTGAGATATCATCTTTTTTATTAGATTGACCTTAAATAATTCTAGGTTAATATTATATGAAAGATTTAATAGTAAATTTTCCAATGACTTGTCAATTAAATTAAAGTTTTTAAGACTCTCATCATTGGAAGACATATCAATTTGATTAATATTGTGGTTTTCATAATTTCTTGTTTTTTCAACCTTAAATTCCTCTATTAATTCAAGCAGGGATGAAATAAATTGTTTTTCTAGACCTATATTTTCAATAATATGAATATTTGATAAATAGTTTATATGGTCATTCTTATCTAAATCAAGCGATACGAATTTCTCATGATTTTTATCTTGATAATATTCAGAAGCATTAGAAATATCTTCACTAATCTGAAATTCCATAGGTTCTTCGGATAGAACTCCATCTTCATATTTAAATTTTTCTTTCTGCTGATCCTTAGTTTTTAGGGATCTTCCTAAACTATTAAAATCAACCTCCTTATTTATCTTTTTTTCAATTATATTTATTTTTAATTGTTCTACCGTTATAAAAGGCAATATCGAATAAATGAGTTTATTTATTGTTTTTTCAAAGAAACCACAAAGTTCATTTGCATTTAAGAATACATTTTTAATTGATGGATCACTACAAATTTCATTAACCCCTTTTTCTACAGAAATGTATAAAAGATCTCTTACAAGATTAAGGTAATGTTCATATTCAATGTGGATATTACGAATTATTCTATTTTTTTGTATTTCTGCTCTCTCTAATTGAGAATTTATTTTATCTATTTCTATGCAATTATTGAAATTATTCAATTTACTAGTTTGATTTCATTGATGCGACTTCTTCAGCGAAGTCCATCTCATTTTTTTCGATACCTTCTCCCAAAGTATATCTTGTAAAGCGTCTTACTTTAATATTTTCTCCAATTTTTGCTGCTGCTTGTTTAACCAGATCCTCAACAGTAAGAGAACTATCTTTAATATAAGGTTGAGAAAGCAAAACAAGCTCATTTAGTCTTTTTGCTATTCTTCCTTCAACTATTTTTTCTTTAATTTGTTCTGGTTTTCCTGATAAATCATCTCTACCCATTTCAATCTGCTTTTCTTTTTCCACAACGTCTCCTGGTATTTCATCAATTGAGACATACTCAACATTTGGACAAGCGGCTACCTGCATTGAGACATCCTTCAAAAGAGATTGAAATATGTCACCTCTAGCAACAAAATCAGTCTCACAATTCAACTCTAATAGAACTCCTACTCTTGATCCTGTGTGAATATAACTTCCAATAGAGCCTTCAGCTGCAACTCTTCCCGATTTCTTTTCAGCACTTGCTATACCTTTCTTTCTTAACCATTCCAAAGCTTTATCGACATTTCCGTCAGTTTCGTTAAGAGCTTTTTTACAATCCATCATTCCTGCACCAGTCTTGTCTCTAAGATCTTTTACGAGTTTTGCTGTAATGTTTGCCATTTAAGTAATAAAAAAAAGTGATTAGTAAGTTTTAAATTAGAATTTAATTTTTCCTTTCGGCATTAGATCCCTTTCTACCTTCATTTATGGCATCTGCAAGTCTTCCTAAAATAAGTTGAACAGATCTAACTGCATCATCGTTACATGGAATTGGAACTTCACATAAATCTGGATCACAGTTAGTATCCAACATTGATACTAATGAGATATCTAATTTCCTAGCTTCAAGAACTGCATTAGATTCTCTTCTCTGATCAACCAAAACCACTACATCAGGTAATCTTCTCATACCCTTGAGTCCACCCAAGTATTTTTGTAATCTTTCAAGTTCTCTTCTTAGAACTGCAGCTTCTTTCTTAGGCCTCATTGCAATTGAACCACTACTTTCCATTCTTTCTAGATCCTTCAATCTTTCAATCCTAGCTTTCATGGTTGTCCAATTTGTCAACATACCTCCAAGCCATCTTTGATTTACATATGCAGCGCCGCATCGCGTGGCTTCCTGAGCAACTACTTCTGATGCTTGTTTTTTTGTCCCAACGAATAGAAAACGTTTACCACTTTTTGCTGCATTTCTTGTCCATTTATATGCATTATTCATACATAATGCTGTTTTGACAAGATCAATTATATGTACTCCATTTCTCGCACAATATATATACTTGGACATTTTAGGATTCCAACGTCTAGTTTGATGCCCAAAATGAGCACCAGCTTCCATCATTTCAGATAGGGATACAACAGCCATAATTTAAAAGGGTTTCGGGTTAGCCTCCATCTGACGGGAAATTAATATTAATAAATCACCCGAAACTGTCAGATGTGTGGATTTAATTTAGTTAATTGTAGCAAGTGATGAGTATTTCTTAAAGTTTTTAACTTGATTTGGTTAACTGTTTAATGTAAATCAAATTAAGAGGTATCCTAAGTATCTCCAGTGCGAGTCTATTTCTCCTTAAACTAACTAAAACTCTCAATAATGGCAGGATTCTATCAACACTGATTAATCCTCCTAGGCAAAGAAACTGCCAAAGTAAATTATGAAGAGGAGTTAATTGAATCATAAATCTAACCCTTAAATTTGGATGTTTCTTATAAAAAACTATTGCCATCTTTGCCCTCTCTTCTTCTTGAGCTATTAGTGATTCAATTTGTTCGCAATTAAATGGTGGATGCCAATGAAAACCCACTGCATTTGGACATTTAATTAATTTTGTACCGATTTTCTTTAATCTTTCTCCTAACTCTAAATCCTCCCAACCGTAAAGACTAAAAGAAGTATCAAATAAGCCGACACTTAAAATCAATTCTTTTGATATCGCAACATTACCAGTAGCGAAGTAAGCGAAAGAAGTATCTATTATTTTATGTTTTTCACTCTGAGGATTTAGAAAATTAGAAGTATTGACCACCGTACCATAAGTAAAACATTTTTTATTATTTTTTCTCCAAGAGGCAATTAATTTATCTACATGGCAAGTTATAAAATCATCTAAAACAATAAGATCGCTATCAATAAATATAATAATTTCATATTTTGATTTAATTACTCCAAGATTTCTTCCCAGCGCAGGGCCGCCATGATCTTGTTGAAATAGAACCACGTGTGGGAGATTAGCTTTATTGTTTTTTATCCACGAGCTTGTACCATCAGTAGAACCATCATCAACTATTATAATTTCATAATTACTTATATTTGTATTTAATTTCTGATTCTCTAGCGCAATAAGACATTTCTCTAATATGGGTTTTCTGTTGTAAGTCGGTATAACAATACTTACATTCATGTTCACACTTTAAATATGCTTTATAAAAGGAATTCGAAAAGATGAAAATAAAAAATATTTCCTAATCAGCAGCCCCTCCATTATTTGCTGTACCTGTAACATTTCCACCATCAGGTCTCCCATCAGATCTTAATTTCCTTTTTTTGAACTTTCTAGCATATGCTCTATTACGATCTTGCTTTTCTTTTTTTAGATTCCTTCTCTTTGACATGAAATTTTTAACTTTTAATTATATTAGCTTACTATGAGCACTATATATTTTACCATCTTCGATATTTAAGATCCTATCCGCCATATCAGAAATCCTTGGATCGTGAGTCACCATAAGGACAGAACAATTTTGTTCTTTTGCTAATTTTCTTAAAAGGGTAACTATTTCCCGTCCTGTGACGCTATCTAAAGCAGAAGTTGGCTCATCAGCTAGTAAAAGTTTTGGATTAGCCGATAACGCTCGAGCAATTGCTACTCTCTGTTTCTGACCACCAGATAAGTTATTGGGTAACTTCTTATGATGATCTTCTAATCCTACAGCTGACAACCAATTTCGTGCGATTTCACGTCTTTCCAAATATGTTAAACCTTTTATTAAATCGGCACCCATTTGAACATTTTGTTCAGCCGTTAAACATCTCAGCAGATTATGACCTTGAAAAATCATGCCAATACTTCTTCTAAGAATCTGCCGCGTTTTTCGTGATGCACCATTTAATTGATTATTTAGTACGGTTAAATCTCCACTTTGACAGCTTCTCAAAGCACCAATTAAGGTTAAAAGAGTTGTTTTGCCACATCCAGAAGGTCCTTTTAAAAGAACCAACTCTCCTTTATCAATATTTAAATTAATATTGTTAAGGACTTGTTTTTTATTTTCATTTTTTCCATAAAAGTGACTCAAATTATTAATAGAAACTGTTTTTGAGATGTTAATATTATTTTTTGATTTTTTACCTTTGGACATTAAATGCTCTTAATTATTAAAAAATTTCAGCAGGATCAGCATCAACTAATTTACGCATTGCGATACCAGCGGATCCCATACACATAACTAAAACTAATACGAAAATTAAAATCGTTTTATCTGCATCCATTATTATAGGAAGCTTAGTGGAATTTCTTATAACAGAGTAAAGTATTTGACCAGAGAAATAAGCAGGTAAATAACCAAACAAAGCCAACAAAAAACCTTCTCTTGCTACTACAAAGAAAAGAGACTTTAACCTGTACCCCATCGCTAATAAAGTCGCATACTCTGGTAGGTGATCTGTAACATCACTATAAAGAATTTGATAAACAACCACACACCCTACAACGAAACCCATCAAAGCTCCCAAACTAAATATAAAACCTATTGCAGTACTATTTTTCCAATAATTCTTCTCAAATTCTATAAATTGATTTTTTGTCAGAACTCGAACATCATTAGGGAGTGAGTTGTTTAAAATTCTTGAGATCAATTCAGGTTCAGAACCTTTTTTAAGCTTTACTAAACCAATTTCTATACTTCCAGGAGGATTTGAAGGAAAAAGTCTTAAGAAGGTTTCTCGGCTCGTTATCAAATTGCCGTCTGCGCCGAAAGATGGTCCCAACTCAACAAGTCCTTCGACAATTACTCTTTTACCAGCAACCTCTGTTTCAACTTTTTGATCTGACAAAAACCATTCTTCAATTGGACCAAATTCAGGTCTAGAGAGTTTGTCAAAAAGTACTCTTGATGGATTTCTTAATTTATAAGCTTTTTTTGAAAATCCATCATCTAACAGTAGGGAATCAGAGGGATTAAAACCTAAAGCAAGTATAGATCTAGTTTTGAGATTTTCAGGATTTCTCCAAAGTAGATAATTTAAATTAACAGGAGCCGTATCTTCTACTTCCTCTACAGCAAGGGTTTGAATAAGTCTTCTTTTTGGAAATCCACTCATGCTAATAGAACTTTTTGATCTGGGACTTATTAAAACTAGATCAGCATCTAGAAGTTTGTGAATAGTTACACTCGTATCAAATAAACCATCTCTGAAACCTAATTGCATAAACATCAAAATCCCGGCAAAGCTTATTCCTGCAATAGCAACTATCAATCTTAATGGTTGCCTAGTTAATAACAACCAAGCTAAGGGTATTTTTCTAAATTTAAAAAGTGAAAAATTCATTAGGGAATAAATTTTGCAATCACCTTCATGCCTGAGTAATTTTGCACAATATCTATTGATTCTTTATTCAGTTTTACTAGTACCTCTATAATACGCGAATCAGCATCACCAGTTGGATCCGTTGATAAAACTTTCCTTTGTTTTACCTGAGGACTTATCCTAATTACCTTGCCTTTTAGAATTTTTTTGAACCCACCATTCTCACTGCTCAATTCCACATTCTGAGAAATGAAGACTCTATCGATATCAGACTCATAAACCTCTATTAAAGCCTCCATCTTTTGACTAGAACCAATCTCCAAAATGCCTTCATTTTTTGGCCTCTCACCAACTCTCGCATTTATTCCAAGTATAAATCCATCAATTGGGCTCCTTAGTTTTGAATTAAACAAATCTATCTCTACATTTTTTTTATCTCCGATGTAGATGATTTTTTGTTTTTGCAAATTTAATAATTCATCTTTTCTCTGTGACAACTGTACAAAAGAATATACATCTTTACTCAAAGCTAACTCATACCTATTAATTTGATCTTTCTTTAAGGAAATTTCATCGTTAATAGTTAGTATTAGATTATTAATTCTCTCCAGATCTGCCATTAACTTTTCTCTATTTTCGAAAATTGCAAGTACATCACCCTTTTTTACAAAGTTTCCTTCATTTACTAAAAGTTCAGTAATTCTAGGAGAGGAACCAAACTGACTTATGGGAGCTGCTAATTGCCTTATTTCTCCTGAAGGAGAAAGTTTACCCAGTGCTGCGACAGCTGTAATGGGAGGAATGAAATCGTCATTTATTTCCTCTTTCAATCTGGAACTTAATTTGTTTTTGCCAGAACAGGAAATAATTCCAAGAGTTAATGGTGCAAACAATAACAAAAAAACAAATGACTTTTTAAGTTTTTTTAAATACATTAAAAATCAAATAATACGGTTTTTATATATTTATTAACCCATTTTTCATCAAAATATTTTAATAGGACCATGCTTGTTTTTTCATTTTTCATTTGTTGCACGCAATAATTCTTTTGATAATCTATTCTCTCTTGAATAATTTCCTCCTTAAATTCGGGTTTAGCTTTATTACTTAATTTGATCAAAGTAGAGAGATATTGATCAACAACTCTGCGAAAGGCGATTTTTTCAGATTCGTTTTTTAAAGAAGCAAAAAATACATTTTTAGAAAAGATCTCCCCCCAGTTAGGGATCTCCCTCAAACAGGTAAAAGAACTTTTATCAACTTCAGAAAGAAGATTTTCGTATTTTATCCCTTGATTTTGAGATACCGGTGATAAATCAACAATGGCGGCCGAAACAATATCATTTATTTTCACTAAATCCATTCCAAAAATTGGGATGTCAAACTTTGGATCAGGAAAAAAAACACAGTGTAAGATTTTAAGATTATTTGAAAATTCTGCAACTTCGATATGTAGCTTTCTAAATCCATTCGCTTTATGAAATTCGTTTTCTATATAGAGTTCTCTACCTATTTCGTTAGATATTATATTTTTAAGATTTGGATCAATTTTTAAACTCTGAAGGTTTTCAAGCATAGATCTGTGCTCTCTAATATTTTGTAACAAGTCCAAAATAAGAGGGTCTGTTAATTTAGTTTTAGTTATAGATTCAGACAACAAGAGTAAAAAGGACCAAAATAGAGTTTAAAGAGAGAATTTAAATGAATGTAGGAGAAGTCAACTACTATACCCATTCAAGCAAAACTAGATGTGTATTTGTGGATAATAAAGAATTACCGCTTATAAGCATTGATATTTGGTGCAAAGCAGGTTCTTCATTTGAGGAGGTTGGTAAAAATGGCACTGCTCATTTTTTAGAACATATGATATTTAAAGGCTCTAATAAAATAATGCCTGGTGAATTTGATCATAAAATCGAATCACTTGGCGGATTAAGCAATGCTTCAACTGGTTATGATGATGTACATTACCACGTCCTCGTTCCCCCAATTAACTTTAAAGAATCACTTGCTCTTTTGACAAATATAGTTGTTTCTCCGAATTTTAATACTGATGAATTTGCGAAAGAAAAAGGGGTAGTCATTGATGAAATCAAACAACAAAATGATCAACCTGAGGAAAATTTATTTAATTATTTTTTAAAAAGGGTTTGGCTAAGTTCTAATTATGCTAATTCGATATTAGGAACAGAACAAAGTATTAAAAATTTGGAGATAAATGATCTTGAGAGTTTTCATTGTAAACATTACAATACCGAAAAAATCTGTATTGCAATTGCAGGCAATCTGTCAGGAAATATTTATAAAATTTTTGAGAAAAGTGATCTATCTGGGATAAATAAAAAACCAATTTACAAGGATTCAAAATTTGTAAATCTAAAAAATAATAAACCCAACTTACGAATTAGAATAGGTAGAGAAACAATTAAGTTTGATAATTTAGAGTTTTCAAGAATATTTATGGCCTGGTTTATCCCAAACCTCACTGATCAAAAAAATATTATAGGATTAGAAATATTAGCATCAATACTTTCTGTAGGAAGAAACAGCCGGTTAGTAAAAGTTTTAAAAGAGGATAAAAATCTAGTTGAATCAGTATACGTAGATGTCAATGCTGGTGAATTAGGAGGATTATTTATTATTGAAGCAAGTTGTGAAAACAAAGATATTGATTTAGTAGAGAATCAAATTATTAAAACAATAGATGAAATCTCAGATAACAAAATTTCAACTTTAGATGAAATAGCAAAAGCTATAAATTTAGTAAAAAGCAACTATGTTTTTAATTTAGAAACATCTACACAGCTTTCTTCATTCTTTGGAAATGAACTTCTTTGGGGGAGGAAATCTTCAATTAATAATATAGAAAGACATTTAAAGTATTGGAGTGATTTAGATAATTTTAAAGAAATCACTGAATTCATCAAAGGAGAAAAATTTACTCTAATTGCCTCACCTAGTAAATGATAAAAAGATATTTCTTAAATTATAAAAAAAGAAATTTTTCTACTGCTTCAATTTGGATTAAAGGGGGAAGTAACAAGGATTGTTTTAAAAAAAGAGGAATAAACAAGATTCTTTGTTCATTACTTACCCGAGGGTGTGAAGGATTTGATAATTTTTCCCTTTCTGAATATATCGAATCCTATGGAGCAGAATTAAATCAAGAAGTATTTGAAGATGGTATTTCGTTAAGTATAAAATCCTTAAATGAACATTTTAGTAAATTACTTCCTTTATTGGATTTAATAATTAACAAGCCGATTCTCTCGGAAATTGAATTTCAAAAAGTAAAAAAATCCTCTATGGATTTGATAAAAAAAGATAAAGAAAATCCATTTAATATTTGTTTTGAAAAATGGAGAAAAATTGTTTATTTAGGCCATCCTTATGCTTTCAATCCAATTGGGAATGAAAAGGATATCTCAAATATTACCTATAACGATGTTTTAAGTGAGTATAAAAATTTTAAGATGAGAGAAAAGTATATAATTTCAAACAATTTGGAAATAAATGGAGAAAATTTAGGAGCATTAGATCAAAAATTTTCAAAAGAAAAATCAAGCTCTCAAATTAATGGTTTAGATCCGATGTATAGATTTGATTACATTAATAATGATTCAAATCAAACAATAATAATGATCGGAAATCAAACATGTTCTCGGAGAAGTAGTGAATACTTTCCACTTAAGGTATTGGAGTCATATTTATCTTATGGAATGAGTGCTGCTTTATTTAAAGTATTTAGGGAAAAGAATGGAATTACCTATGATCTTGGGGTTTTTAATCCTATTAGGAGTGAGAAAGCTCCATTTTTAGTATATTTATCTGTGTCAAATAAAAATGCCCTTTTTGCCTTTGAACTTTTATCTGTCCTCTGGAAAGAGTTACTTTTTACGCCTTTAATTGATGCTGAAATATTCTTAGCTAAAGAAAAATTAAAAGGTTCTTTTCTTTTAGGTAATCAATCCTTAGATGAAATTTTACATAGAAAGATTCAATTAATAAGCTATGGTGTGGAACCTATATCAGAAATTGATTTAGATTCAAAAATAGATAAAATATCTTCATTAGATATTATCAAATTGACTAACAAATATTTTTCAAAACCATTTTTGAGTATTTCTGGAAATAAAGAAATATGTTTAGAAATTAAATCTAGGTGGAGCAAAAACTTTTAGTCTAGAATTTCTCAATTTTATCAATATCAATTAGAAATGAGCCTCTTCTAAACTTTACTTCAACAGTATCTGGAGATTTTATTGAAAGTATTTCTCCAATTTCATCAATTGCCACTAAATCAGGTGGTCGTAGCATTGGCATATTATCTGAAGTCTTTAAATACGTAACTGGCATAATCAACTTAACTTTATCTTTAATTTCAAATTTCATTAAAAGATTAAATATATCCAAAACTAATATAAGCACAAAGTTAGAGAAAATATCAACGAAATGTGCTTATTCATTCTAGAATCTATGAAATATTTTCAAATAAATTAATGAATCAGAAATTTAAAACATTAATTTTGTGGGCTTTACCTATACTTTTAGTAATTGCACTTTCCTACCAATTTTTATCATCTAGTAATAGTAATATTGATTCACTTAAATCAAATGGGACAACAGTTGCGCCAAGAAATTCTGCGGTAGCAAGAGTTAGTTATGGCAGATTCTTAGACTACATTAAGTCAGGCAGAGTTACATCAGTAGACATTTTTGAAGGTGGTAGAAATGCAGTCATAGAGACAATAGATTCAGATTTAGATAATAAAGTTCAAAGATTGAGAGTAGATCTTCCCGGTTTAACTCCAGAACTTATAAATAATCTAAAGAATGAGGGAATTAGTTTTGATGTCCATCCTGTCAAAACAGCACCTCCTGCTTTAGGAATTTTGGGTAATTTACTTTTTCCAGCTATTTTGATAGGAGGTTTAATTTTATTAGCCAGGAGATCAAATGGCATGCCTGGAGGTCCTGGGCAAGCAATGCAATTTGGAAAGACAAAGGCAAGATTTGCCATGGAAGCCGAAACAGGAGTTGTTTTCGATGATGTGGCAGGTGTTAATGAAGCCAAACAAGACTTACAAGAGGTTGTCACTTTTCTAAAAAAACCAGAAAAATTCACTTCTGTAGGAGCAAGAATTCCTAAAGGGGTTTTATTGGTAGGACCTCCTGGAACTGGTAAAACCCTATTAGCTAAAGCTATTGCAGGGGAAGCAGGGGTGCCATTCTTTTCATTATCAGGTTCTGAATTTGTTGAGATGTTTGTTGGTGTCGGTGCAAGTAGAGTAAGAGACCTCTTCAAAAGAGCGAAAGAAAATAGTCCATGTTTAATTTTTATCGATGAGATAGATGCTGTTGGAAGGCAAAGAGGAGCTGGTATTGGAGGCGGTAATGATGAGAGAGAGCAAACTCTTAACCAACTTCTCACTGAAATGGATGGATTCGAGGGTAATAGTGGCATAATCATAATTGCAGCCACTAACAGGCCTGATGTACTAGATTCAGCCCTTATGAGACCAGGCAGATTCGATAGGCAAGTAACTGTAGACGCCCCTGATATCAAAGGTAGACTATCAATTCTAAAAGTTCATTCAAGGAATAAGAAACTTCAAGAGGAATTAACACTTGAAAGTATTGCAAGAAGAACTCCAGGTTTTACCGGAGCAGATTTAGCAAATTTACTTAATGAGGCAGCTATCCTAACTGCCAGGAGAAGAAAAGATTCTATTAGTATTTCAGAAATCGATGACTCTGTAGATAGGATTGTGGCTGGGATGGAAGGTTCTCCTTTAACAGACGGGAGGAGTAAAAGATTAATTGCTTACCATGAAGTGGGTCATGCTCTTGTAGGTACATTAGTAAAAGCTCATGATCCTGTTCAAAAAGTAACTGTCATTCCAAGAGGTCAAGCTAAGGGATTAACCTGGTTCACTCCTGATGATGAGCAAACCCTAGTCAGCAGAGCTCAACTAAAGGCTAGAATAATGGGCGCATTAGGAGGAAGAGCTGCCGAAGATGTTGTTTTTGGGAAAGGTGAAATTACTACAGGTGCAGGTGGTGATTTTCAACAAGTTGCTTCTATGGCCCGCCAAATGGTTACAAGATTTGGGATGAGCAATTTAGGTCCAATAGCTCTAGAAGGAGGGAATCAGGAAGTTTTTGTAGGTAGAGATTTGATGACTAGAAGCGAGATTTCAGATTCCATATCAAAACAAATTGATGAAAGTGTAAGACTAATGGTCAAGGAATGTTATAAAGAAACTTTTTCTATAGTTAGTAAAAATAGAGAAGCAATGGATAAAATAGTTGATTTATTGATAGAAAAAGAAACCTTGGATGGTGAAGAGTTTGTTAATATTTTATCCAAATATACTTCTATTCCTGAAAAAGAAAGAACACCTCAATTATTAAATTAATCTCCAATAGGTTTTTTATCTAAGACTAAATCAATTAATCCATATTCAACGGCTTCTTTTGGAGACATATAAAAATCTCTATCAGTATCTTCTTTAATAGTTTCATAATCCTTACCAGTTCTCTCTGATAATTCAGTATTAAGACGCTTTTTTAAATACAATATCTCATTTGCTTGGATTCTTATGTCACTAGCTTGGCCTCTAGCCCCTCCAAGTGGTTGATGTATCATTATTCTTGAATGCCTAAGACTGCTTCTTTTACCTTTAGTACCTGCCGCCAACAAAAAAGCACCCATGCTAGCGGCTAAGCCTACACAAACTGTATGAATATCGGGCTTAACATGTTGCATTGTGTCAAATATACCTAACCCATCGTAGACAGATCCGCCTGGTGAATTTATATACATATAGATATCTTTATCGGGGTCTTCTGCTTCAAGGAATAATAATTGAGCAACAATTCTATTAGCAGTGTCACTAGTAACTTGTTCTCCCAAAAAGATTATCCTCTCTCTTAACAATCTCGAATATATATCAAAGACTCTTTCGCTTCCACCAGATTCTTCCAAAACTAAAGGGATCATAATAATATTCATCTGTTTATTAGATATTAACGATATTGAGTCAACATGCGCTAACCTTATTAAGGTTTACATATAAAAAATTGAAAGAAAAATTGACTGTTTCAGATAGCAAAAAGTTATTTCATGAACAATTCCCTTACGTTATTCCAGGTTTATATAAAAGAATAGTTGATGAAATGCTTGTAGAACTAAATCTTTTAAATCATCAAAATGAATTTACACAGGATTATCTCTTTTGCGTTGGTCTAACCGAAACATTCAAAGAATTAATGAAAGGATACAAACCTAATAAACATTTGAATCTTCTTTTTAAATCTTTATGTAGTTCTACCAATTTTGAAGCAAAAGAAATTAAAGAAATTTCTCAAAAATCTCAAGAAGAATTCAAGGATAAATCATCTAAAGATTTATTGAACTTATTAAAAGAAAAAAGCAATTCAAAACTTTATCCGTCAAGGATATTGAACTTAGGAATGTATATATTAATTTCAAACTCCCAAGATCTCAAAGAGAAAAGTGAATCAGAAATTCATAAGATAATCTCTGATATAGTTAAAAAGTTAGGACTATCTATTAATAAAGCTGAAAAAGATATTGGAATTTACAAAAGCACTTTATCAAAAATGGAACAAGCAAAAGAATTAATTGAAGAACTAAGAATAAAGGATAAGAAAAAAGAACAAAAACAATAGTATTTATTTTTTTGATCTTTTTTTATCTTTCCAAGAGACATAAGATATGTAAATCACAGCGAATGTTATGAATATGAGTAAAACGAATGAAGTAAAGATAAGAAATTGACTTAAAGTGACTTCATAAGTTAAGAATAAAATCATATATCAATAGAGCCGTCGCCATTTCTTCCCCAAACAACCATTGCTATTGAAAAAGTAAAAATTGCGGCTAAGGCAGCCCAACCAATCTGAAAAATCATTAGATTTGAATCACTTACATAAATATAACAGAACTTCCAAAATTTATAATAATTTCTGAGCTAAAGTTAATTTCTCAGAAATAGTATTTTGTAAATATAATAAATATAAAATTAAAATTGGGAAGACTAGTATTAAACCATAGTACAAATATTGAAGGTCTAATTCCAATTCTGCAAAAGTTAGCCCTTAACATAGATATCAAAACAGTAACTCCTGCTGCAATAGCAAGAGTTAGAGGGAGATCTTCTAAATTGATAATAAGACTATCAGTGAAAACTATAAACGGATATAAAGCTATAGCAAGA
>CACGNA010000025.1 GCA_902574425.1 uncultured Prochlorococcus sp.
TGGGGCAAGTAAGCACTTGGAAGTAGGAGCAAAAAAAGTTATCTTAACTGCGCCTGGTAAAGGTCCGGGAGTTGGTACTTATGTAGTTGGAGTTAATGCTGATACATATAGCCACAAAGATTATGATATTTTGAGTAATGCTAGTTGTACTACAAACTGCTTAGCTCCAGTAGTTAAAGTTTTAGATCAAACTTTTGGCATTAATAAAGGTTTGATGACTACAATACATAGTTATACAGGCGATCAAAGAATTCTTGATAATAGTCATAGAGATTTAAGAAGGGCTAGAGCCGCTGCTACCAATATTGTCCCCACCTCTACAGGTGCTGCTAAAGCAGTAGCACTGGTTTACCCAGAAATGAAAGGCAAATTGACAGGGATTGCAATGAGAGTTCCAACACCTAATGTATCAGCGGTTGACTTCGTTTTCGAGTCTTCTAAATCTGTCACAAGCGAGGAGGTCAATCGTGCTCTTAAAGATGCTTCTTTAGGTTCAATGAAGGGAATTATTAAGTATGGTGATGAACCATTAGTGTCAAGCGATTATGCCGGGACTAATGAATCATCAATCGTAGATAGTGATCTTACTATGTGTATTGGTGATAACCTTGTTAAGGTCCTTGCATGGTATGACAATGAGTGGGGTTATAGTCAGAGGGTCGTAGATTTAGCTGAGATTGTTGCTAAAAAGTGGGAATAATTAAAAGTGTTTGAAAGGAGTATTGTTTAATAATTTAACTTTTTTATTATCTTTAAATTTTATTGATGGTTCACCATCGGTAAAGAATCCAATTTCGTTAATATTTTTATCTAGTTGAGATAAATTCCTCGCCCATTTTTTGGGCAGAGAGAAAACTAATTCGTAATCTTCACCTCCAAAAAAATAAAATTCATCCCATTTCTCCCCTTTTGGCCAGTCCTTATCTTTTGGTATTTTTTCGTAATTAATAATTGCTTGACATTTGCTAGCGATTGCTAAATCTTGTATGGCTTGAAATAGACCATCACTACTATCAGTACATCCTATTATCTTTATTTTTTTATTGGAGCGAGTTTTAAGAAGATTTTTTAGAAAATTTGGGTTAACTTCAGGTCGACAAAAATGTTTAATGGATTTATTAATTAATCTTTCATTAAGAGACACATCATTATCAAAATTAATTTTACTTTGCATCATAAATCCTAGTTTGCTAAGACCATGAATTCCTGTAGTTAAGATAATTTCACCTGGTTTACATGCGTTTCTTCGTAATGCAAGTTCTCCTTGAATGCCTAGTGCTGTAATTGAGATAATTTTTTCATTCCCCATGGAGCAATCTCCTCCAAGAATTATCCCACCATATTCTTTTAAAGCTTTATTCATACCTTTATATAACTCTTCTACCCAAACCCACTCGGTTTTAGAAGGTAGAATTAGACTTATTGTAATTCCTATCGTTTTCTTGCTACCACTGGATAATAAGTCAGAGATGTTGCTGACAACTGCTTTCCATCCAAGGTCTTGAGCGCAAATAGTAATGTCATTGAAATGAACATTTTCTACTAATGAATCATTATTAACAAGTAAGTTATTATTCTTAGTTCTGATTAAAGCGCAATCATCTGCAATTTGATCTTTAGGCATGAATTTTCCAAGCCTATTTATTAATTCTTTTTCTCCTATATCTTCTAATAATTCTTTATGCATTTAATTTGAGGTTTTCAATCCCTTCTAAAACATCAATGGAGATAATTATGTCATCTTTAGTTAGCTCTTCTAATACATCAAAACCATCTATAACGTAGCCAAAGGCGGCATTCCTTCCGTCAATTAAATTTCGACCTGCTGGATTTAACTCTGCTTCATATAAAAAGAAGAAAAATTGCGATGAGCCATCATCAACTGCGGTATTAGAGTGAGACCAACCTAGAGTTCCCAGAGTTGCAAAAGGTAATGTTGGGGTCTCTGTGTAAAGGCCTAAATCTTCAAACGTTTGATTATAAAAAGTATCCTCTTCATCAGGAATTCTTATTTCTAGAGGAACGTGACGTTCTTTATTTGTTTCAGGATCTACATAACCAATTGCTTCGCCAATTGGATCACCTGTTTGCAGAACAAAAAATTCTTCTGCTCTATTAATAGGTAAATCTTTATAGAAGTTTTTTGAAGATAAATCTATAAATGCGCCTGCAGTAAGCGGGGCGTTAAATCCATCTACAATAGCTTGCATGTCTCCTTTGGAGGTTTTGATATTTACTTTTGCTCTGCCTAATAATCTTGGTAGATTAGCAAATTCTTCAGGGATAGAGTATGGAAATTGATTCGGTAGAAAATATTCTTCTAATCCACCTAGTTTATCTAAAGCCTCTTTTCGGGCTGTCACAAATGAGTACTTATCCTTTGATTTAGCATAATCTTCAAGGTTATCAAAATTGTCTTTAAGCTTTAAAAATGTTTTTTCAGCAATTTTCTGTTTTTCATTTGGTAATTCTTGAATAATTTTATTTTGGTATTTTTTCAGTAAAGATTGACATTTTGTAACAGTTTTAGTAATAGCAGGCCATCTTCCTCCTCTTACAAGGTTGCTAGTTTCTTCTAATTTGTGTTGAATTTCTTGCAACTCAACTTGCTTGATAGGGAGAGCGTTTCTTAGGATTGAGTTAGGGTCTTTTACCGCATTTCCAGTGGGTAAATCGGCTAGAACTTGAATCGGTTTTAAAAGAAAAACCTGTAAAATGATGATTGAAATAAATAATAAAAGTTTGTTCTGATTTGATAAGAATTTTTGCATAGCACTCTTGCAGGTTTATGATCCTTGGGGATGTAATACAGGAATGATTTCCAGTAACGATTTTCGCACAGGTACTACCATCGAATTGGATGGCCAAGTTTGGCGTGTTGTAGAATTCCTACATGTCAAGCCTGGTAAGGGTTCTGCTTTTGTGCGAACAAAATTAAAATCAGTTCAAAGTGGCAACGTGGTTGAAAAAACTTTTCGAGCCGGAGAATCAGTACAGCAGGCTATCCTTGAGAAGTCTAACCTGCAACACACTTATGTGGAGGCTGGAGATTATGTTTTTATGGATATGACAAGTTTTGAAGAGACAAGACTGTCCGTTGAACAAATAGGTAAAGGCGCAAAGTATTTGAAAGAAGGAATGGAGGTTAATGTTATTTTCTATAATGGTAAAGTTTTAGAAGTGGAACTTCCAATATCTATTACTTTAAAAGTTACAGAGACTGATCCTGGAGTTAAAGGCGATACTGCCAGTGGGGGCACGAAACCAGCTATTCTAGAAACAGGTGCTCAAGTTATGGTTCCTTTATTTATTTCTGTTGGAGAAATGATTAAAGTTGATACTCGTAACGATAGTTATCTTGGACGTGAAAATTAATGGCTATGAAATTAGATCATGAAGACTTAAATCGCTTAATAGAGAAAATCTCAACAAGCGATATTCAAGAATTCTCACTGGAGGGAGAAGATTTTAAACTTGAAATAAAACGGAATTTATTTGATCAGAACCAATTTACTAATAATTCAGTTTCCAATAATTCATATGATAGGCAGACAATTGTTAATCAAAAAGCCATCAATGATAATGTCTCTTTAGTTAATGAGCCTGAGACGACTCAAGTAGCCCCTCCTGGACGCTCAGACCTTACTGATGTTACATCGCCTATGGTTGGGACCTTTTATAGGGCTGCAGCGCCTGGGGAGGACCCATTTGTTGAAGTAGGGAATAATGTTAAGGTCGGTCAAACTATTTGTATTTTGGAAGCTATGAAATTAATGAATGAAATTGAATCTGAATTTAACGCTGAAATCGTAGAGATTCTTGTTGAAAATGGAACGCCAGTTGAATTTGGTCAAGTTTTAATGCGTGTTAAGCAGTCTTGAATTTTTAGTCATTTCTATGGCAGCCTTTATAGCCTCAATCATGCTTTGCGATTGAGCTATTCCTTTGCCAGCAATGTCAAATCCCGTTCCATGATCTGGAGATGTTCTTATAAAAGGTAAACCTATTGTTGTGTTGACTGAGTAATGAAGAGCTATAACCTTCATTGGTATTAATCCTTGATCATGATACATAGCAAGAATGCCATCATGTTTTTCAGTATCTTTTTGTCTCCAAGCTTTGGCGGAAGAATTCCAGCAACTATCTGGTGATAATGGGCCTATTAATTTAATATCTCTATTATTTTCATTCCAAGCAATCAATGCATCATTAAGCCAATCTATTTCTTCATTACCTAAAATACCTTCTTCGCCAGCATGAGGGTTTAATCCAGCAACTTTTAAAGTAGGTTTCTCAGTATATGTCATACAAAACTCCTTGAAAAGATCTAATTTAGCGTGAATTAATTGTGTATTTAGGCTTTTTGGTACCTCATAAAGTGATATGTGGGTTGTAGCTAGTAAGGTATTGAATCTCCAACCTGTAATTGGTGATTTAGCTGTGAATAACATACCAACATTTTTTACTCCACATGATTTTGCTAATACTTCAGTCTGCCCGGAGAAGTGATGACCAGCTAGAGACCATGATTTCTTGCAAATTGGGCCAGTCACAAGTGCTGAATTAGGATATTGTTTTACAATTTCAATTGCTTTTGTTAAGTAATAGAAACTTGAATCACCATAACCTGATTTAGATTCATTATCAGATGAAGAAATGTTGAGATCATGAATTTGTAAATCATTGGGATTTGCGAGGTTTTCCAATCCTAGGCCTCTAAGATGTGTATATGTATTTTGTAGATTTTTTTTTGAACCAACTAATATAAAGTCAATATTTTCTGGTATCTCATGAGAATAAAGAGCTTTTAAAATTATTTCAGGTCCTATACCGGATTCATCTCCCACACTTAATACAATTTTAAATGTATTATTAGAATTTTTAATATTCATAAGTAGTTTTAATTTATTTGTTTAACTATTTAAAAAGCAGTTTTTCAAGCCTAATTTATAGTTTTTATAAATTAGTTTATATCCAAGTGTTTCACATAATAGTTTATTAGAAACTCTTCTATTTTCCATCCAAAAAGATTGAGCTATAGGTGATAATTTCTGTTTTGCATCTTCAAATAATATTGGCTTTGGCATTTTTAAACCAAGAAGATCATAACAAAATTGAATCACTTCTATTTGAGAACAGGGTTCATCATCTGCAATATTAATAATTTGGTGAAACTCTAAAGAATCTTTATTTTGTAAAATATAAATAATCGCATTTGTAATATCAGCAACATGAATTCTTGAAAATACTTGATTTTTTTTAGAGATAACGCGAATTTTTTGATTTCTGATTGCTTCAAAAGTGGATCTTCCAGGTCCATAAATACCGGGCAACCTAAAAATTTGTACTGGCAAACCAGATTCAATCCATTCTTTTTCGCAATTTAATCTATTATGACTTCTTTTTTGTAAAGGATTAGTTTGATATGTCTCAGAAACCCAATCCCCTTCAGTATTTCCATAAACTCCTGTTGTAGATAAATATCCAACCCATTCAAGGGATAAACTTTGTAGTGTACTTTGAAGACTTCCTAATACTGGATCATTGCCATTTTTGTCGGGAGGTATGCAACTAAGAATATGAGTGACTCCATCAAAAATTTTTTTATCAGGAACTATATTATTTTCACTGTTAAACACAAAACTATTTGGATCTCTGTTTTCAGATCTTGAACTTGTCAAAGCAGTACAGCCTAATTTTCTTATGGTTTTTGCAAAAAAACTACCGCTAAAACCACATCCTAAGATTAAAAATTTATTTTTATTTCCTGGTAAACTTGCTAAATTCTTCATATGGCATTAAAGTAGTACGTATGTATTATTAAGTGATGAAGATAGCTGTTAAACCTGATGTGAAATCAAAAACTTTTGCTGCTGCAAAAAGTTATACTCTTCTTAAAGAAAAAGAAATAGGTTTAGTTAATATTAAATTCTACCAAAAATTATTTGTTGTCCTTATTTCATTGTCTACATTTTTAATATTCCCAGAATCTCCAAGAGAATTGGAAAACATATGTGAAAGCTATAATTCTAGGAAATTGTGTAATGTTTGGTAGTCAAGCTGCTTTGTAATTTGTTTCATCTATTTCGTAATTCTTATTACTAACCTGAAAATTAGGATTAGCCCATTGCAATAATCTTATAGCTAATCTTAAATCTCCTTCTATCCAAGCTCTAATAGCCATTGCTCTTCTAGGATCATAAAATTTTTGTCTTCTATACCAATACAAAGCATTTTCATCTGATTTGTCCCCATTACAAGAAAGACATGCAGGTACACAGTTTTCTGTGGTACTTAAGCCACCTTGGCTACGTGGTAAAACATGGTCAATTGATTCAGATGGTTTCCCGCAATATATACAACTTTTTCCTGTAAATCTATGAATTGACTTTCGCCATTGTCTAAATCTGAACTTAGGACATAAATCCTCTAAAAATACCGCATCATTAATATGCATTCAGACTATTTAATTAAATAAATAATGGCTTGAATATATCAAAAGTCAATATTTATTTATTATTTTTTAGCTGAAATTCGACCATAAAAATATAATTTAGTGTTAGTAGATACAAAATAAAATTTACTACATATCTAATTAAAAAAAGCAGAGCTTTAATTAATAGCTGTATCTTTCAATTGTCTCTTCTGAATATTCTTCATTAGCTTCTTCTAATTCTTTTTCTAACCTTTTCCTATTTTTTTCTTTCTGTTGAGCTTCTTTTTCTTTTCTTTCCTCTTCTTTTTGTGTATCTCTTATTAGTTTTCTATTTGGATGAAGTTGATCTAGGTATTCAACACAATAGCTGAAGGTTTCTCTATCTCTAATTACTGATTCAGTAATTTGTGCTGCTGCTTGTTTAGGTGAGACTTTGAAAATTCCTCCTTTTTGCTTTTTTATATATGTATATGCTGCATCCCAACTACTTTCATGATCATTTCCACCATTTCTCATAGTACAGAAAATTTCTGCTCCAAATGAGCCTGCATTAACTTTTAATGTTTGAAGTGATATAGGAGATATTATCCCTAGGGTTAAAAAAACTAATTTTTTTTTAAATCCTTTCATTTAAGTTTTCCTCCTATTTAAAAATATCTTTTATTGGAAATATGTCTATAGATAATTAAGATTTTATTAATCCAAATAAGTTCAAGCATTTCACAACTAAAGGAAGAATTAGAAGCACAGTAATCAACCTTACTGCGTGTAAAGTTGCGACTGCAGCTCCTACTCCATATTCAGAACCTACAAGACTCATTCCGCTAATACCTCCTGGTGCAGCTCCTAGAATTGTTGTTATCACATCTATATTAAGTAATCTGCTTGTCCATAAGCCAATTACCAATCCTGTAATTACTAAAGTAAAAGTTATTAAAATGGCAGGCTTCCATAAGCTTTGAAGATCAACTAATGAGTCTTGAGTTAAGGATGTACCAATAACTGTTCCAATTCCAATTTCTAATAGTGTTCTGGTACCAATTGGCCATTCTGCTACATCGACCTTTCCACTGATACTGAGTATGCTTGCGCCTATTAAAGCGCCTGCAAGAGGAGCCGCAGGGATACCCGTTTTTAGAGCTAATGCTCCAAAAATTCCCCCTGCTATTAGATAATAGATTAGATTTATGTTTGACATGAATTTTAACGATGTTTGGACATAATATTAGAAAAATTTATTTTTGATTGGGTTTATACTCAAATTATATTTTTGCTTTCCTCTCATAATGTCCCCTTTTGTTGGCATAATATAATACAAAGCATGAATTTTTATGTCTTCACAAATTTCATACAAAGCAAATAAAAGCCTCATAAAGAAAAAATTATCTTTTTTTGAGGGTGGCCACCAGCTTGAAAAATTAGAGTTTGCTCTTGCAATAGCTCAAACTAAGGGAGATAACAAAAAATCAATAGTTCTTAGAAAAAAGATAGTTGAATTAGGCGGAAATGTTGAAGAACCAGGGACTTAACTTATTTTGTCTCAAGATATTTAGATGCCACTACTAATGCTTCACCAGCTTCTTGAACAGTTATTTTTCCTAGATCAAGAAGTGAATTACTGATAGCAGAAATTACTGTAATGATATCCCTATCATTTACATACCCTAAGTGGCCGACCCTAAATATTCTTCCCTTCAAGTGATCTTGACCACCAGCAAGTAAGATATCAAACTTATTTCTTATTGTCTTTCTAAATTCTTCAGCATCCATTCCTTCAGTCTTTATTGCAGTAATCGAAGGACTTAAACATCTTTCATCAGCAAATAATTTTAGATTTAAAGCCTTTACAGCATTGCTCATTGCTAATTTATGTTTATTATGCCTAGAGAAAATGTTTTTTAAGCCTTCTTCTCGCATCATTTTTAAAGCTTCATCTAAAGCAAAAACCAAATTAACTGCTGGAGTATATGGATTACTGTTACTTAAAAGACTCTTTTTGTAGGATTTTAAATTTAAATAAAATTTTGGTAAATTAGATTTTTCTGTAGCTTCCCATGCTTTTTGGCTCATTGCTATAAAACTTAGGCCTGGGGGAATCATATATCCTTTTTGTGATCCTGAAGCAACTACATCTAATTGCCATTCATCTACTGGTACATTGCACGCCCCAAGACTTGTGACGCAGTCAACAATAGATAATGCTGTATTGTGTTTCCGAATATATGAGCTTATAGTTTCTAGATCATTAATGACACCTGTTGAAGTTTCTGAATGCGTTAAGATGACTGCTTTTATTGCTTTTTGTTTATCTTCTTCTAATATTTTTTTGAATTCTTCTGGATTAAGGGGAGTACCCCATTCGGAATCAATTTTTATTACTTCTAACCCAAATGTCTTAGCAACTTTTACCCATCTTTCGCCGAATTTTCCATTTTCTCCACAAACTACTTTATCACCTTTACTTAAAGTATTTATTATTCCAGCTTCCATTGCAGCAGTTCCACTACCAGTAATTGTTAGAACATCATTTTGAGTTTGATGAAGCCACTGTAAATTTTTAGTGGTACTTTCTACGAGCTCTTGGAATTCTTTACTGCGATGGCCTATTGGATGCTTACTTAATGCTTGTAAAACTTTTTCTGGAACTGGTGTGGGTCCAGGAATCATCAATGATAATTTTTGTTGTATGGCCACTTTTTGTTAAATAGGTCATTCTTAGATTAGTTCTCATTATATATTTTTCAATTACTTGATTTGAAAAAAGGATTTTCTTTACCTTTGTGGGTTGCTGGTGCTTCTAGGTCAGCATTAAAAAAACTAGTGGGGTTTCCATTTGAGAATTATGAACTAATAAAAATCCCTAATGAAAAAAAAGAAATAAAAATCGAGATTCATTCTGTTGGTTTAATTCAAGGCGACTCACATGCTTTAGGAATTTCCTTTGCAAAGTCTGGTTTAGATCTTGACATTACACAAAACTTAGAAATATGGACAATAGCCTCTTTAGAAAAAATTTCTTTTAATAATCTTGTTCAAAGAAATCCAATAAATATTATTGCTGGATCTGGTGTAGGTATCAAAGAGAATACATCAGAGATATGCATTTCTCATTTTGCAAAAGAAGTTTTATATGACAATTTATTGGATATTATTCCAGAAGGTTTTAATTTAAATTTAGAAATTATTTTCCCAAATGGGGAGTTTTTAGCGGAAAGAACTAGTAATAAGTCATTTGGAATTGTAGATGGATTATCTATTATTGGAACTTCTGCTGAGACTTATTCGAGTGCTTCACCTGATCAATTAGAAGAGGCTAAAACAGATCTAGCAAAGTTAATTAAAAATGATTTTCAAGGTAAAGTTGTTTTTGTTATTGGTGAAAATGGTTTAAATTTGTCAAAAACTTGTAATGTTAAATTGCCAATTATAAAAGTTGGTAACTGGATAGGACCTCTAATAGTTGATGCTGCAATAAAAAAAGTTAAAACTGTGATCCTTTTTGGTTATCACGGAAAATTAATTAAATTAGCAGGCGGTATTTTTCATACACATAATCATATAGCTGATGGAAGAATCGAGATTCTTATTTATTTAGCCGTTCAAGAAAATTTACCACCTGAAATAATAGTTAAATTGTCTACCTTAAATACTCTTGAAGATGCCTTATTAGTGATTGAAAGATTTAATCAATATAAAGCTGAAAAATTATTCCAAAATTTATCTAATACGATTGAAATGCGTTCTTTTGCATATGTTAATAGGTATGTAAAAACAGATATGGAAATTGCAGCAATCCTTTTTGATAGAAAAAGGAAAATAAGGTGGTCGGGTACTAACGGTAATGATTATATTTCTTATTTTCAATAAGATCAATTGTTAGTTGATTATGCTTTTGTAAATAAATTGAGCTAACTTTTATACATGAGTCAAACATCTTTAAAAAAAGAACGAGATCCTTCAATATTGATTTTAGATTTCGGATCTCAATATTCTGAATTGATTGCAAGAAGAATCAGAGAAACTAATGTTTATTCTCTTGTGGTAAGTAACTGTATTTCAATTGAGGATATTAATCATATTAATCCTAAAGGGATTATTTTGAGTGGAGGGCCAAATTCTGTATATGACCTAAATGCGCCTAAATGTAATGAAAAAATTTTTGATTTAGGAATTCCTATTCTTGGCATTTGCTACGGAATGCAATTAATGGTTAAGGAACTTGGAGGATCCGTTACTTCAGCTACAAAAAAAGCTGAGTATGGGAGGGCACCAATAACTATAGATTTAGAATCTGAACTCCTTTCTGATGTAGAAGATAACTCTATAATGTGGATGAGTCATGGCGATTCAATTAATTGTTTGCCTGATGGATTTAATAAAATTGCTCATACCGAGAATACCCTCCATGCAGCAATTTCAAATGATAGAAAGAAATTATTTGGCGTACAATTTCATCCTGAAGTTATTCATTCAGAGTTCGGGATGACGGTAATTAAAAATTTTGTTTATAAAATTTCTAGTTGTCCGGTTGATTGGACAACCCAAACTTTTTTAGAGGAAACAATTCCTAGGATAAGAGAGCAAGTTGGTAATAAGAAAGTTTTGCTTGCCTTGTCAGGAGGAGTTGATTCGTCAACTCTTGCTTTTTTACTTAATAAAGCAATTGGAGATCAGCTTACATGCATGTTTATAGATCAAGGGTTTATGAGAAAAGGTGAACCGGAATTTTTAATGAATTTTTTTGATAAGAAATTTCATATACAGGTTGAATATATTAATGCTAGGGAAAGGTTTATTGCCAAATTAAAAGGGATTACTGATCCAGAACAAAAAAGGAAAATTATTGGCGAAGAATTTATTAGAGTATTTGAAGAAGAAAGTAATAGATTGGGACCTTTTCAGTACTTAGCGCAAGGTACTCTCTATCCTGATGTTATTGAAAGTGCTGGTACTAATATTGATCCCAAGACAGGTGAGAGAATAGCGGTAAAAATAAAGAGTCACCACAATGTGGGCGGATTACCAAAAGATTTACAGTTTAAATTAGTTGAACCATTAAGAAAACTTTTTAAGGATGAAGTCCGAAAATTGGGAGCTGCTTTAGGTTTGCCTGATGAAATCATAAAAAGACATCCATTTCCAGGACCAGGATTAGCAATAAGAATTTTGGGTGAAGTGACCAATGAAAAACTAGATTGTTTAAGAGATGCAGACTGGATAGTGAGAGATGAAATTAAAAAAGCAGGACTTTATAATGATATTTGGCAAGCTTTTGCAGTATTGTTACCGGTTAAAACTGTAGGAGTTATGGGTGATAAAAGAACTTATGCATGGCCAATAGTTTTACGCTGTGTATCTAGTGAAGATGGTATGACAGCAGACTGGTCAAAAATACCTTTTCAGATTTTAGAGAGAATTTCTAATAGAGTCGTTAATGAAGTAGTTTCAGTTAATAGGGTTGTTTATGATATTACAAGCAAACCTCCTGGAACCATTGAGTGGGAGTGATCGATAGGGTATAAACCTAGTTATAGTCTCAAAAAGTAGGTTACACGTGAGTTACACGTGAGAATCTGTTATCCTATTTGCAATAGATCTCAACAGCGAGGTTACACGTGGGTTACACGTGAGGGTAAAATCTCATCTCTATAGAGAAATCTTATAAAAATAAATTTCTCTACACTTGCCAAGTTAATGGTTTTATTTTTTGAGTAATGGCAAAAGAAACTACTCATATAACTCGCTATTACGACGCTGTGCCTCCTTATGGCAGCGCCTTTAAATTTTCAGAGAGGAAATATGAAAGTGATACTGACAAGGATCATGATGTTTCATACTCAAAAGAACATTTTGAATTAGAAAGTTCCAACCCTGCTGATACTGTTAAAATTGCAACTTTTTTGAGAAACAAGCAATTACCAGATGAAATTATAAAAAAAGATCATTATTATGTTTGTGAATTTACATGGCAACCATATAGAAAGATTAAAGAATACAAGAATAGTGAAGATATTACATATGAAGGTTCTGAAACTATAGAAACAAGTCATTTACTTTTTTGGATTTATTGGGATGACGATTTTAGGTGTTGGCAGAGAGCACCAGCATTTGCTTGTAGGAATGCATCATCACATAATGAGGCAGGAGATTGGATGATGAAAGAAATAACTGCTGCAGGGAGTGAAGCGCATGATGCTGATTATTTCAAAAGTGGGACGTTAGAAATATTGATTTGAAGGTAACTGAACAAAATTTATTTGGAGAAATATCAAAGAATTTTATACTTCGAAGGACGAATAGAATGTTTTAAGAATTAGATATAAAATAACAACAATAATTTCAGTTAGATATTTAATATGGATACGCAAGAACTTGATTTTAAAGAAGAATTAAAGAAACTAGTATTTGGAGATGATTTAGAATTTATACATGGAGAAGAATTTGAATTCGATTTTGAGCAACAGGATGCATTTGAGTACAACAACCCAGTAGATACTGTATGTGTTGGAAGTTATTCCGAAATAATACAAGGAACTGCTCATGGTGAGTGGAAGTGTGAAAGTGATTATTATGTTTGTAAAGTTTCCAAAGAAAATGTAAAAGAATTGCAAAAAATGAAATTTCTGCAAGATCTAAAAGGCGGAGATATATATGTGCTTTTTTCTATAAGGTGGGATGATAATTGGTCGTATTATTGTAGGGATATTTATTTAGTCAAAGAATGTGAGTCTATGGAGATAGCAGAAAAATTATTACCGAGAGAATTTGCACTTGAAAGTATTAAGTATGAAGATCCTGGAGTTTATTATGATTTTCTTAAACAATTTTTAGATAAGAAATAAATTAGAAATATATACGACAACTCTATGGAAACCTCATTAATTTGTTTATTTCTTGAGATACTTTGTATTAATTGGGTTACACGTGAGTTACACGTGAAGAAATCTGTCTTTTTCTTCCCTCAAATCAACTGATATGACTATGTTTCTGGCAGTACAAATTCCCGTGACTATAGAGTGGGAATAAGTTATACGGTCAGATTGTAGTTATATCTTCATTCTTGCGGTTTGTCATCGGTTTGTCACGTATGGGATAGTAAAGGAAATACTGGGATTTCAACCCCTCGGTTTGTCACGGGTTTGTCATTGACTTAATTGACCATCTCTTAAGAGAAATCGTCTAAAGTTGATTTTCTCTACGGTATTTATTTTAAGATGAAAAAATCTTGTAAAAATTTCTTAATTCTGAACTGGTTAATGTTTAATTAGTAATGGAAATAATATGATCAATTTGCCATGATGAACTTATCACTTTATTAAAATATATAGAGTTACTATCTAGAAAGTATTCATATATTTTTCAGTATATTC
>CACGNA010000026.1 GCA_902574425.1 uncultured Prochlorococcus sp.
AGCATCTGATGAAATAGAAAAATCAAATCTTCTAAATTGTTCATATGTCTTAGAAATTAGTAGTCAAGGGGTCAGTGATGAATTAACCTCAGAAAGAGACTTCAAAACTTTTAAGGGTTTTCCAGTTAATGTTGAGTTAAACCAAAAGAATTCAAAATTAAAATTTCTGAATGGTTTACTTTATGAAAAGTCTAAAGATTATTTAGCCATTAACATAAAAGGTAAAATAAAAAAAATACCTTTTGATGAAGTACTAAAGATTAGTCTTTGCACATTAAAAGATTAATTATTTTTCAACCATTATTCAATTTCCCATCATAGATGGCATTAGTTATTCTCCCCGGTTTAAACAATCTCATTGAAGATATTAGTGAGGAAAAGAAGTTACCTCCTAATATCGTAGAAGTAGCTTTGCGCGAAGCTTTATTAAAAGGATACGAAAAATACAGAAGAACTTTTTACATTGGAGTTAACGAAGATCCATTTGATGAAGAATATTTTAGTAATTTTGATGTTGGATTAGATCTTGATGAAGAAGGTTACAGAATATTATCAAGTAAAATAATCGTTGAAGAAGTTGAGAGCGATGATCATCAAATATCTCTTTTAGAAGTCAAACAAGTAGCTGATGATGCTCAAATAGGTGACACAGTAGTTTTAGACGTCACTCCTGAAAAAGAGGATTTTGGGCGAATGGCTGCTTCAACAACAAAGCAAGTTTTAGCCCAAAAGTTAAGAGATCAGCAACGAAAAATGATCCAAGAAGAATTTGCAGATCTGGAGGATCCTGTTTTAACTGCAAGAGTTATAAGATTTGAAAGGCAATCAGTCATTATGGGTGTTAGTTCTGGCATTGGCAGACCTGAAGTAGAGGCAGAACTTCCCAAGAGAGATCAATTACCAAATGATAACTACAGAGCAAATGCAACTTTCAAAGTATTTTTGAAAGAAGTTAGCGAAATAGCTAGAAAAGGTCCACAACTTTTTGTAAGTAGAGCAAATGCAGGATTGGTAGTTTATTTATTTGAAAATGAAGTCCCAGAGATACAAGAAGGTACAGTAAAAATTGTTGCTGTTTCAAGAGAAGCAAACCCTCCTTCAAGAGCGGTTGGTCCACGAACAAAAGTAGCTGTTGACAGTGTCGAACAAGAAGTGGATCCAGTAGGCGCCTGTATTGGAGCTAGGGGAGCAAGAATTCAACAAGTAGTTAATGAATTAAGAGGAGAAAAAATTGATGTTATTAAATGGTCATCTGATCCAATACAGTATATTTTAAACTCTTTAAGTCCTGCAAAAGTCGATCAAGTAAGACTAGTTGATCCAGAAGGGCAACATGCGCACGTACTAGTTCCTCCTGATCAATTGAGTCTGGCAATTGGTAGAGAAGGTCAAAATGTAAGACTTGCCGCAAGATTAACTGGTTGGAAGATTGATGTTAAAAACTCACATGAATATGATCAGGAATCAGAAGATGCTGCAGTCTCTGAATTAATCATTCAAAGGGAAGATGAAGAGAAGCTCCAACGAGAAGCTGAGCTAAGAGTAGAAGCAGAACAAGCTGAGCGTGCTGCAGAAGATGCAAGATTAAGAGAGCTTTATCCCCTTCCTGAAGATGATCAAGAATATGGAGAACAACAATACCAAGAAGAAGACTTCTCAGATAATAATCAATTAGAGACTAGTCAAGATAATCAACTATCCGCCAAAGAGGAGAGAAAACGGTGACACAACAAACCCCTGTTATGCGCTTATGCATTTCATGTAGAAAAACATTTGACAGGAAAAATCTTTTAAAGATTACAAAAGATCATAAGCAAGGGATCATTTTTCAAAAGGGAATGGGCCGATCAGCTTACATTTGCAAGTCAAAAATATGTTACTCAGATTCCAAGATTAAAAAAAAGCTTCAAAAAGCTTTAAAAACATTTTTAGAACCTGAATTTATTGATATTTTTGAAAAAGAAATTACAAGCTACAATGACTATCCCAATAAGGGAATATAATTAACTTAAATCCTCTTTTATTTTAAAAAGAGTACAATTCAGATTAAATGACTATCAGCGATAAAATCAGAATTTACGAACTTTCCAGAGACTTAAATCTGGAAAATAAAGATATATTGGATGCCGCTCAAAAACTATCAATTTCAGTAAAAAGTCATAGCAGTTCTATTAGTGCAGAGGACGCAAAAAAAATAAAAAATCTTATTAATAAAAAGAATTCAGATAAAAAAATTCTTTCCATTAATAAACCTTCAATTAAAAAAGATAATTTCAAACAGAACAAAAGTGATAAATCTCCTGTTATTTCTTCTGTAAAAGGAAGACCTCTAAAGGATAATTCAAACAAAAAGCCATTATTGATAAAACCTCTTAATAAGCCTGAGAATGTAAAAATACATTCAAATCAACCTAAAAATCCCAATAAACCGAATATTATTAATAGTTCACAATCTCAAGAAAATCTTACGAAACAAAATATACAGAGTAAACATTCACAAAATTTCAACCAAGATAAAAAAACTTTCCGCAATAAAACAATCCCACCTATCAAAAGTCCGGCGAAACCGCCTATTCAACTTATTGCAAAGCCTAAAAATATAAATAATAACGTCAAATCTAATGAATCTTCCAAGAATATCAACAATGCAGGGGACAAAAGACAAATAACAAACAAACCTGATCAAAATTCGAATAAACTTAAAACAAAAAATTTTAATAATAGAATAAATACCCCTGAGCTCGTAGGAGCTCCGATAAGAAGAGATAATACTAATAAGCAAAATAATAATAAAAACATTTCTTTTAAACAAAATGCTCCCAACAGACCTGGCATGCCCAATAGGACTGGTACTCCCAACAGAGCTGGCATGCCCGATAGGCCGGGATTAAGAAACAAACCATCAGATCAAGGGCGATCTGGCTCGTTTAATAGACAAGCCAATCCAAATAGAGCTGATGCTCCTAACAGACCTGGTATGCCCAACAGACCTGGATTAAGAAACAAACCATCAGATCAAGGGCGATCTGGCTCATTTAATAGACAAACCAATCCCAATAGAGCAGCTGCTCCCAACAGACCTGGCATGCCCAACAGACCTGGAATGCCCAACAGGCCTGGTTCTAAATTTAATGGCCAAAGGTCCTCTGGGATTAGGAAACCAGTATCACCTAATGAACTTTTGCAACTTCAAAAAACTAATAAACCTGAGAAAGACATACTTGGTATAAAGAATAAAGAAAAACAAAATATTGAATCACCTAAACAAAAGGTGAAAGCTCCTAATAGCCGTCTAAATGCCGCCCCGAGTGCAAAAAAAACACCTCATAGAGCATTTTCAAATAGTTCAAAAAAACCAGGAAGGAAGGATTGGGACGATAGTGCAAAACTAGAAGCATTAAGAAATAAAAATCCCCAAAAACAAAGGCAGAAAGTTCACATTATTGGTGAGAATGATGATTCATTAACATCTGAAACAAGTGGATACTCTGGCGAGAAAATTTCAATATTATCCGCTAGTTTGGCACGTCCAAAGAAAGAAAAACCTGATGACACCAAATCTCAAAAATCTATAAAGCAATTCAAGAAGAAGAAAAAAGAGACCACAAGGCAAAGGCAGAAAAGAAGAGCTATGGAATTAAAGGCTGCCAAAGAAGCCAAACAAGTAAGACCAGAGATGATAATAGTTCCCGAAGATAATTTAACAGTTCAAGAATTGGCTGATAAATTAAGTCTTGAAAGTTCTGAAATAATTAAATCTCTTTTCTTTAAAGGAATAACGGCAACTGTAACTCAATCTCTTGACTTAGCGACTATCGAAACAGTAGCGGAAGAATTTGGAGTACCTGTTTTGCAAGATGATATCCAAGAAGCCGCTGAGAAAACAGTTGATATGATTGAATCTGATGATATTGATAGTCTAATAAAAAGGCCACCTGTTATTACTGTAATGGGTCATGTAGATCATGGTAAAACAAGTCTTTTAGACTCCATCAGAGAATCAAGAGTAGCTTCTGGAGAAGCAGGGGGGATAACTCAACATATAGGAGCTTATCAAGTTGAATTTGAACATGATTCTAAAAAGAAAAAATTAACTTTTCTTGATACTCCTGGGCATGAAGCATTTACAGCAATGAGAGCAAGGGGTACAAAAGTTACTGATGTAGCTGTTCTTGTAGTTGCGGCAGATGATGGTTGCAGACCTCAAACACTTGAAGCCATTAGTCATGCAAGAGCTGCCAAGGTACCAATTATTGTTGCAATTAATAAAATTGATAAAGAAGGGGCATCTCCAGAAAGAGTAAAGCAGGAACTATCAGAAAAGGATTTAATTGCTGAAGATTGGGGAGGAGATACTGTAATGGTTCCAGTAAGTGCAATCAAAAAACAAAATATTGATAAATTGCTCGAAATGATCCTATTAGTTTCAGAAGTTGAAGATCTACAAGCCAACCCCGACAGATTCGCAAAAGGCACTGTTATCGAAGCCCACCTGGATAAAGCCAAAGGTCCTGTAGCTACTTTATTGGTACAAAACGGTACCTTAAAATCTGGGGATGTTTTAGCTGCAGGCTCAGTTCTTGGGAAAATTAGAGCAATGGTTGATGAACATGGCAATAGAATTAAAGAAGCAGGACCATCATTCCCAGTGGAAGCACTAGGATTCAGTGAAGTGCCAACAGCAGGCGATGAATTCGAAGTCTACTCTGATGAAAAAACTGCTCGAGCTATTGTCGGAGATAGAGCGATAGATGCTAGAGCCACAAAATTAGCTCAGCAAATGGCCTCCAAAAGAGTTAGCTTATCCTCCCTATCAACTCAAGCAAATGATGGAGAATTAAAAGAGTTGAACTTAATTCTTAAGGCGGATGTTCAAGGTAGTGTTGAAGCGATATTGGGATCATTAGAACAATTACCAAAAAATGAAGTTCAAGTCAGAGTTCTACTCTCTGCTCCTGGAGAAATTACTGAGACAGATATAGATCTCGCAGCTGCATCAGGTTCAGTAATTATTGGGTTTAACACCTCATTGGCATCTGGAGCAAAAAGAGCAGCTGATGCTAATGATGTTGATATAAGAGAATATGAAGTAATCTATAAACTCTTAGAAGATATTCAGTTGGCTATGGAAGGTTTACTCGAACCTGATCTTGTAGAAGAATCACTAGGTAAAGCCGAAGTTCGAGCAACTTTCGCAGTTGGTAAAGGAGCTATTGCAGGCTGTTATATACAAACTGGCAAATTACAACGGAATTGTTCTCTAAGAGTTATGAGATCAGATAAAGTAATTTTTGAGGGTAATTTAGACTCTCTAAAAAGGTCTAAAGATGATGTAAAAGAAGTAAATACAGGATTTGAATGTGGAGTTGGCTGCGATAAATTCTCTTCGTGGATTGAAGGAGACATAATCCAAGCCTTCAAATTTGTTACTAAAAAGAGAACATTAACTCAATAAGAAAATATTTAACTTATTAATCTTTATTCCTTTCAAGGAATAATAAAGTAGGAAATAGTATACATGCACAAAGTTGTATGAGAAGGTTATTTTGTTGTAACTCACTTCCGCTTGCGATTTTGGAAAGCATTATTAAAAGTCCCAAGAATGCCGAACCACTAAAAGCTATCCACAATATTCTCCTTAATCCCTTGAAAGGAGCCTGAGATTCATTTAATAATTTCTTTTTTAATTCAGGATCTATTTTTGACATAAATTCTTTAAATTATAAAATTAAGTCTATATGAAAATATCAATATTTAAATATTGCCGATATAGCTCAGAGGTAGAGCAACTGTCTCGTAAACAGTAGGTCATTGGTTCAATTCCAATTATCGGCATTTCAAAATCAAATTAAAAACAAGAATGATTAATAGAATAAAAAAATTAAAATATTTTTTTCAACTACTTATTTTTATTCCTCTCATATTTTATTTTGGCAAAAGAAGTTATATTGCTTTTGATGAAGGGTTTTATGCACTACAAGCTAGATGGATATTGGATAAAGGTAACTGGACAATTCCTCTTTGGTGGGATGATTATATTTTAGATAGAACAATAGGTTTACAGTTTTTAATTGCAAAGTCACAAGAAATATTTGGAAGAAATATTTTTTTCGCATATCTACCCACAACAGCTGCTGCAATATTGATGCTATTCATAACTTACAAATTACATGAAGAATTTTTTAATAAAAAATATGCAATTATATCTCCACTAATACTTGCCACTACATATCTATGGTTTGACTACTCACACTTAGCCACTCAAGATATCATTTATTCATGTTTAGTAACTATTGGAGTATTTTCTTTAGTCAAAATTAAAAGTAAGGACAATAAATTCTATATTATTCTTTTTGGTGTTTGGATTGGTTTATCGTTTATGATGAAAACTTTCCTAGTAGTTGTACCTCTATTATCACTATCACCATATTTATATATAAAAAAGAATCTTTTATTCAGTAAATTCTTTTGGCTTGGACTAATCATTGGATTTATTCCGTATTTAGTTTGGACATTATCTATTAATCCTTATTTAGAGAAAAATATTATTTTTTATTTGTTTGAAAAGTTTAATAGTCTCTCTAATAAAAATACTTTTACGAATCCTTTCTATTATTATTTTTGGAATATCCCAGCAACATTACTTCCATGGAGTATGTTTGCCATTATTGGCACAATTTCCAATTTATATGATAGTAAAGAGAAAAAATATTTACTTTCCTTTTTCCCTTTAATTTTGATAGGTATTCTTAGTATTTTTTCTACGAAAACGCCCTACTATACTCTACAAATCTCAGCAATCTTTACACTTAATACTTATGTAGGAATAAAATATTTATTTAATTCTAAAAGATATAAACTAGTTTTTATATTTATCACTTCAAAAATAGTTCCATTATTTATAGTCTCTTTAACCTTCACATATTATTTTGTATTTAAAAATATAAGCAACTTTAACTTTAGGGAGAATACATTTCTAAGTCTTGGTTTGTTGTTTTTCGGACTATCATGGTCATTTATAAAACCTAAAAACTCATTTAAAGAAATATTAATAACTCTCATAATTGGTCCTTACCTATTCACTTCATTTCTTTTGCAATCAGGATTATTCACTGATAGATCAAGAGAATTAAGAGAAAAAATGGAATATGTATCATCTCTTGATATCGTTAAAAATCAACCAATAAAAGTTGATAAAAGTGGAATGAACAGTTCTCAATCTAACTCAAAAATCATAAGAATTGGTTTATTAACTCCGATCCTAGGTGAAGGTTTAGAGAGAATTGATCAGTTAAAGAATTCAGAATTGGCATGGGCAACTGATTTTAGAGAAATAAAAAATAATAATGATACTTATGAAGTTATATATGAAAACGATATTTTGAAGCCATGGAAATTAATACTAAAAAAATAAATAAACCCTATGTACTAAAGTGTCTTTATAAATTTTTATAAAGAAATGAAATCTGTTAATACTTGGAATTTAACAAATAATAAACTTCATCAATTATTCAAAGATAATAACGAATTTATTGCAATTAAAGTTAGGGGTAATACTTGGGAGCCTATAACTAGATGGCTAAAATTAGATTCAAGAGTCTTTAGAGAAACTACTAGCAAAGCAAGAATAACTTTATGCGATATTGAATCTCTGGCAGAAATTTATAATTATAGATCTATTAGATGGAAAGCAAAAAAATTAACACCTTTACCAACCAAACTAATTCCAAAATCTTTAAAAAATATTTTTCGCAAAATGCCAATAATAAAACAACTTGCCTACGAACTAGAAATATATTTTTATAAATATAATGAAAATGTTTCAGACCATTTAATATCAATCGTAATCCCTGCAAGAAATGAAGCTGGTAATAAAGAACTTTTAATAAAAGCTTTAAATAAATTCAAAAAAATACCCAATAAATTAGAAATTATATTTGTTGAAGGGTATAGCAATGATAAAACATATGAAATGCTGCAAGAGTTAAAAGAAAATTTCTCAGAATTCTTCAAGATATATCTTTTAAAACAAACTTCTAAAGGAAAGAAAAATGCAGTTGTAGAAGGATTTAATATTTCTAAAGGTGAAACCCTCGCAATAGTTGATAGTGATTTCACTGTAGATATTGATGACAGTATTGCAGCAATTATGGAATCAACTAAAAATAAAAATATTTTAATTAATTGTGCCCGCACAACTTTCCCAATGGAAAAACATGCAATGAGATGGGCTAACTATATAGGGAATAGACTATTTGCAATATTTTTATCAATTCTCATAAATAAGCCAGTATCAGATTCACTTTGTGGAACAAAAGTTTTCTCAAGAAAATTCTTTAAACTTATGAAAAGAAACGGGAGTTGGGATTCCAAGTCTGACCCTTTTGGAGACTTCACAATAATATTTGAAGCGGCAAACAATAACATTAAAATACTTAATTATCCTGTTAGATATTACGCTAGAAAATCTGGAGCACCAAATATATCTAGATGGATTGATGGATTTAAACTTCTCAAAGTATGTTGGATTTATATGATTTCCGATATTTGAATTTATATAAATTTTCAGAAGTATTTTCCAAAGATTTTTAATTTCGCCAAATTAGTAATAAAGTAGTTAGATTCTTAATGAATATAAATTCATTAAAATTTCATGGCATGAATTTTAATTTCGATCTCAAAAAATTAAATAAAAAAAATTCCAACAGAAAGCACTATGGAAAAATTCTTACTGTAAGGCTTCCATGTAATCCAATATTTCCAATAGGGCCTATTTATTTAGCAGATCATATTTATAAATGTTTTCCAAACATAGAGCAGCAATTTATTGATCTAGCAATAATTCCATCTAATAAAGTTTCCAAATATTTATGTAGAAAAATTGATGAATTTAGACCACATTTAATTATTTTTTCATGGAGAGATATACAAATTTATGCACCTGTCGATGGGAGAAGTGGAAATCCCTTACAAAACTCTTTTGAGGTTTTCTACTCAAAAAATATCCTTAAAAAAATTAGAGGTTCTTGGGGAGGATTAAAATTAATTGCATCTCATTATGGAGAGATATATAGAAATACTTCTTTAGTAAAGATGGGACTTAAAAGAGCAGAAAAATACAATAAAGATGTAAAAGTAATTTTAGGAGGAGGAGCTGTTAGTGTTTTCTATGAACAATTAGGCAATTTACTTCCAAAAGGAACTGTTATTTCCGTTGGAGAGGGAGAAAATCTTATAGAGAAAATTATTAAGGGCGATTCAATAGAGGAAGAAAGATGTTACCTTGCTGGACAAAAACCCCGTAACAAACTAATTCATGAACAACCTTTAGGAACTATTAAAACTTCCTGCAACTATAATTACATAAAATCAATATGGCCGGAATTCAATTGGTATATCGAAGGTGGGGATTACTATGTAGGAGTCCAAACCAAAAGAGGTTGTCCTCATAATTGTTGTTTCTGTGTTTATACGGTTGTAGAGGGCAAGCAGGTGCGTGTTAATCCTGTTAACGAAGTTATCAAAGAAATGAAGCAATTATATGATCTCGGAGTCAGGGGATTTTGGTTCACAGATGCGCAGTTTATTCCATCCAAAAAACATATTGAAGATGCAAAAACTCTTTTGCAAGCTATTAAGGATCAAGGCTGGGACGACATTAATTGGGCTGCATACATTAGAGCAGATAATATTGATGCTGAGCTAGCTCAGCTTATGGTTGATACAGGTATGAGTTATTTTGAAATAGGTATCACTTCAGGATCTCAAGAACTAGTTAGAAAAATGAGGTTAGCATATGACCTAAAAACGGTATTAAATAATTGCAGAATGCTAGTCAAATCAGGTTTCAAGAATCATGTTTCAGTTAACTATTCATTTAATGTTTTTGATGAAACGCCAAGTACCATAAGACAAACTATTGCTTACCACAGAGAATTAGAAAATATTTTTGGTAAAGGATTAGTTGACCCTGCTATATTTTTTATAGGTTTACAACCTCATACTCTTCTTGAGAAATACGCCTTAGATCAAAAAATTTTGAAGCCGAATTATAATCCCATGAGCATGATGCCTTGGACAGCCAGAAAACTTTTATGGAATCCAGGCTCCTTAGGAAAAAAACTTGGTCAAGTTTGCTTAGAAGCTTTTGATAATAAAGAAGATGAATTTGGTAAAACAGTTATCAACATTCTTGAGAGAGAATATGGTAAGTCCTCCTTAAAAGAATCCCTCAAAGTTCGTCCTCTATCAGAAAGAAAATTAGTTTATTCGAAATAATAAATTCAACCGTTATTAAGATTCTTTCTCAATTGAACTAGAAATTCCTTTGGATTTTAATGATTCTGAATAAAATTCTGCTGGCTCTAGATCACAAATAATTACCAATCCAACCCCTGTATTGTGTGCCTCTAACATTATTGCAATAGCATCTTGCTCGCTTAATTGAGGAACAACTTCTCTTAGTGAAAAGGTGACATACTCCATAGAATTAACTGGATCATTATGAAGTAAAACCTTATATTTTGGAGATTTATTTTTCAACTCAGCAGGTTTCTTTTCAATCACTGCTGAAGTATTACTTATACTTTTTTCTAACTTTATGGATAGCATTAACTTTTTTAGAATCTAAATAATATCTTTTATTATATATTAATTATTCTTTCCATTGCATCAATGACATTTGATCGTGAGTTAAATGCTGACAAACGAAAATAACCCTCTCCTGATAATCCAAATCCGCTTCCAGGTGTTCCTACGACACTAACTTTTTGAAGAAGAAAATCAAAAAAATCCCAAGATGTCATTTGATCGGGAACTTTGATCCAGATATAAGGAGCATTATCTCCACCATAAACTTTATATCCTGCAGTCTGAAGTTTATTTTTCATAATTTTTGCATTTTCCATATAAAAATCAATTAAACATCTCACCTCTTTCTTCCCTTCAAGAGAATATACAGCCTCTGCTCCTCTCTGAACGATATAACTTACTCCATTGAATTTTGTAGATTGTCGTCTATTCCATAGAGGCCATAAGTCTATTTCCTTGCTTGTTGAGCTAAAACCTGAGAGATTTTTAGGTATTACTGTATAAGCACATCTTACTCCTGTGAATCCTGCATTCTTAGAAAAAGATCTGAATTCTATAGCACAATGCTTAGCTCCTTCAATCTCATATATTGAATGAGGAATATCCTTATCTTGAATAAATGCTTCATAAGCTGCATCAAAAAGTATTAAAGATTTGTTTTGAAGAGCATAGTCAACCCACTTTTTCAATTCTTCTTTAGTTATCGTGGCTCCAGTGGGATTATTTGGGAAACAAAGATATAGAATATCAACTTTATTTTTAGGTAGTTCTGGCAAAAAGTTATTTTCCTCATTTATCGCTAGATATGTCAACCCTTGATAAGTACCATTTTCAAGAGCACCTCCTGTTCTTCCCGTCATAACGTTACTATCTACATAAACAGGGTAAACAGGATCAGTTACAGCAATTGAATTATCCTTGCCAAGAATATCTAAAATATTGCTACTATCACACTTCGAACCATCGGAAACAAATATTTCTTCAGGTAAAATTTTGCACCCCCTTGCAATAAAATCATTCTCAGATATTTTCTCTCGTAGCCAAGAATAGCCTTGTTCTGGTCCATAGCCCTTAAAACCTTCAGCTGTCCCCATATCACTTAAAGCTTTACCCATAGCATCTATGCAAGCCTTAGGTAATGGCTCTGTTACGTCTCCTATGCCAAGTTTTATAATTTCAGTACTTTTATTAGATTGGGAATATATTTTTACCCTTTTTGCAATTTCAGGAAATAAATAGCCTGCCTTAAGTTTCAAATAATCTTCGTTTACTTGTACCACTTTAGATAAAAATTTAACCATTATAAGGATAATGGATCAACGTGCTTTAGTGGTGATTAGATGTTAATATTATTCTAGTTATGATTAAATCAAGAAAAAATCATAGCTTATGAATTCAATTTCAAATTATTTGAAAGTCGTCTAAAGCTTTATACATAGCACAATCTAATTGCTATTAATTTTAATTTAAAAAGTAAATAAATACTAGCTATAAAAAATTGCTTTCTTAAAAAGTAAAAAATTTAATTTTACTTTAGATGATTTTCAAAATACAAACCATTCAGAATCAAATATATGTGTCAGCAAATTATCATCGCTGAGCAGGCTCGAATTGCAGCTCTACTCACAGATGATCGAGTTGATGAATTAATCGTCGCCCAAGGTCAATATCAAATTGGCGATATTTTTTTAGGAACAGTTGAAAATGTTCTACCTGGCATTGACGCCGCTTTCATAAATATCGGTGAAAGTGATAAAAATGGATTCATCCATGTATCAGATCTAGGTCCATTAAGACTCAAAAAAGGAATATTTGGAATAACTGAATTACTAGAACCAAAACAAAAAGGTTTAGTACAGGTAATGAAGGAACCCACAGGATCTAAAGGACCTAGACTCACCGGAAGTATTTCAATACCTGGGAGGTACTTGATATTACAGCCATATGGTCAAGGAGTAAATATTTCCAGAAAAATCAATACAGAAACAGAAAGAAGCCGTTTAAAAGCTCTTGGAGTATTAATAAAACCCCCTAGCACAGGTTTACTATTTAGAACAGAAGCCGAAAAAATAAAAGAAGAACTACTTATTGAAGATCTTGAAAATTTAATTCAACAATGGGAAAATATTCTAAAAATTTCTGAGACTTCTAATCCACCACATTTAATTAAAAGAGATGATGATTTCTCTCTTAAGATTTTGAGAGATCATATTAAATCTTCAACTAAAAAAATAATTATCGATAGTAAATTTTCAGTTGAAAGGGCAAAAGATTTTTTAACAAATTATGAATCTAATGTAGATATTGAATTCCACGATAACGATTTAAACCAACATATTTTAGAAAAGTACGAAATTAAGAAAACAATTCAAAAAGCTCTTCAACCGAGAGTAGATCTTCCTTCCGGTGGGTATATAATTATTGAACCAACCGAAGCTTTAACTGTAATTGATGTAAACTCAGGATCATTCACTAGATCCGCTAACTCAAGACAAACTGTTTTGTGGACTAATTGCGAAGCAGCAGTTGAAATTTCAAGACAAATGAAATTAAGAAATATTGGTGGGGTTGTCGTAGTAGATTTTATTGATATGGAATCTAGAAGAGATCAATTCCAGTTGCTTGAGCACTTTACTTCAGCAATCAAAGATGATTCTGCTAGGCCTCAGATAGCTCAACTTACTGAATTAGGTTTAGTTGAGTTAACCAGAAAAAGACAAGGTCAAAATTTATATGAATTATTCGGTAAAAAATGTTCCTCCTGCAATGGAACAGGCTATATCGAAAATCAATTGAATTATGAAATTTCTAATCTACTAACTAAAAATATTGAAGAAAAAACTGATAGGCCAAAAAGTATAA
>CACGNA010000027.1 GCA_902574425.1 uncultured Prochlorococcus sp.
TTACCTCATAATTTAAATTTGACTGTATTGGATTTAAAAGGAGCAAAGTTTCATAAACTTTTAAAATCTAAAATAATTTGTTCTAGTGGATCGACATGCAGTAATGGTGAACCATCTCATGTTTTACTCGCCTTAGGTAGATCTCTTAAAGAAGCAGAATCTTCAATAAGGTTAAGTATTGGATTAAGCACTAATTCAAATGATATAAAACAAGCAATTCATATTCTTACAAATACGATCAAATCATTACGTTAGCAATTAATGGCGTTTTACTTTAATTGTGCAATTCTTAATTTTCCACTTCTAGCTCTTTTATTGACTTCGACTTCTTGTTCGGAAGGAGTTATTGGCTTTTTTGTCAGGTTTTTTAGTCTTTGATCATTCTTAAAAGCATTTTTAACTAATCTATCCTCTAGGGAATGGAAACTAATAATAGAAATAATTCCACCTGGCAGTAGCCAACCAGGGATAACTTGCAGAAATTTTTCTAATACTTCAATTTCTTTATTAACAGCAATTCTTAGTGCTTGGAATGTTCTAGTTGCTGGGTGTATTTTTTTATATCTTTGTTTTGGTGGGAAGCAGCCTGCAATAGAATAAGCCAACTCTTTTGTCCCAGAATATTTCCCATTTACCTTTAAATCCATTTTTATTTTCCTAGCAATCTTTCTTGATAATCTCTCATCTCCATATTTATAAATTAGATTAGCTAGATCTTTTTCATTTAAAGTCTCAATTAATTTCTCTGCATCAACCTCAAGAAAAGGATTCATGCGCATATCAAGGGGACCATCTTTTTGAAAACTAAATCCTCTTTTAGGGTCATCAATTTGGTTACTATTTACTCCAAGATCTGCAATCACAAATGAAACTTTTTCTTGAGGTTCAAAATCCGCAAAATTTGAAGCCCTTATATCAATCCTATTTTTAAATTCATCAAGTTTGTTTGATGCTGATTTTCTTGCGAATGGGTCTTGATCAAGTCCAATTATATTGGTATTCGAATATTTTCTCAATAAATGATAAGAGTGCCCGCCTCCGCCTAAAGTTGCGTCTATTCCTTTAAGTTGGGTTGTATTTATTAATGGGTAATGCTCTAATGAGGCAATAATTTCATCTGTCATAACTGATTTATGATTGAAAAAAGATGAATCAGATAGGTCAGTTTGCATAACTTTCGACTAAGATTTATTTAGAAGTTAAATTTCGAATGGCTCAGCTAGAGACAAGAACGGAACCAATGGTGGTCAATTTTGGCCCTCACCATCCATCAATGCATGGGGTTTTAAGGTTAGTTGTAACTCTTGATGGTGAGAATGTCATTGATTGTGAGCCGGTAATTGGATATTTGCATAGAGGAATGGAAAAGATAGCTGAAAATAGAACAAATGTTATGTATGTCCCTTATGTAAGCAGAATGGATTATGCAGCAGGAATGTTTTATGAAGCTATTGTAGTAAATGCTCCTGAAAGATTAGCTAATATTCCAGTTCCTAAAAGAGCTAGTTACATCAGAGTTCTTATGTTGGAACTTAATCGTATTGCTAATCATCTTTTATGGCTTGGTCCCTTTTTAGCAGACGTAGGAGCTCAAACTCCATTCTTCTATATCTTTAGAGAAAGAGAAATGATTTATGATCTCTGGGAAGCTGCCACTGGACAAAGGCTAATAAATAATAATTTCTTTAGGATAGGTGGTGTCGCATGTGATCTTCCATACGGCTGGTTAGAAAAATGTATGGACTTTTGCGATTGGTTCGGTCCTAAAATAGATGAATACGAAAAATTAATCACAAATAATCCAATTTTTAGAAAAAGAATTGAAGGTCTTGGAACAATACAAAGAGATCAGGCAATTAATTGGTCTTTATCTGGGCCAATGCTTAGAGCTTCTGGTGTTTCCTGGGATTTAAGGAAAGTTGATAGTTATGAATGTTATGACGATTTTGATTGGCAGATCGCTTCAGAAAAAGAAGGAGATTGTTATGCGAGATATCGAGTAAGAGTTGAAGAGATGAGACAATCATTAAGTATTATTCGCCAAGCCTGCAAAATGATTCCAGGAGGTCCAACAGAAAATTTAGAAGCTCAAAGAATGGCGACTGAAGATAAGAAGAGTGAAATATTTGGCATTGACTATCAATATGTAGCTAAGAAGGTTGCTCCAACTTTTAAAATTCCTAATGGAGAATTGTATACAAGATTAGAGTCCGGAAAAGGAGAAATAGGTGTATTTATTCAAGGTAATAATGAAGTTACCCCATGGAGATTTAAAATCAGAGCAGCTGATTTAAATAATCTACAAATATTGCCTCATATTCTTAAAGGTGCCAAAATCGCAGATATTATGGCAATCCTTGGTTCAATAGATGTCATTATGGGATCTGTTGATAGATAAGTTTTTTAAATGAAACCCTCTGATTGGTTAATACTGCAGAAGAAAGTACGATTTGGTGACTGTGATTCTGCAGGTGTAATTCATTTTCATCACTTATTAAAATGGTCACACGAAGCTTGGGAAGAAAGTATTGAAATTTATGGGATTCCTTATCAAGATATTTTTCCAGATTTTTCCATACGTAAAAATCAAATTATTTTTCCCATAGTAAATTGCGAAGCGAACTTCCTTGTGCCTATTAAAATTGGAGATTTCTTAAAAGTAAAAATTTCTCCCCATAAAATTAATACTCATTTGTTCCAAGTAAATAGCCTTTTTATAAAAAATGGAAATAAAGTAGCAGAAGGAAAAATAATACATTGTTCTTTAGATGTTGATTCAAGAAATAAAATAGAACTGCCCGATCATCTAGAAAGATGGATAGAGGCTTCAAATGTAAGTACAAATTTAAAAGAGTGCTAATTATTATTTATTATTTTTTAAATTTATAATTTATTTCTTCTGTACTTGTATTTTTGTTTTTAATAATCCATTTTTCGGGTTTTTCATGTTTAGGCCAACTTTGAGAAAAGTTTTTTAATAAATTTAATGAATTTTCAATATTTTTATGATTTGTAAGTTTTTTAAATTCAACAATTATTTTAATTTTATTTCCCCATAATTTGTCGGGCACTTTTGAAATATTGAATTTATTAATTGGGATATTTTCTTTCATAATGAAATGATTTAATCGAGATTCAATTACTTCTGGAAAAACGATTTCTCCTCCTGAATTAAAAGCGTTATCAATTCTTCCGAAAAACTTTAAATATAAAGAATTATTTATTTGATTAATTTCACCTAAATCGCCTGTTTGCCACCACCCATTTTTATTTTTGAAATTTTCAGTTTTTGAAGAGTCTATTATTTCGATTCCAATTCTAGCTGATTTTATCTCGATTAATCCTCGTTCGTTAATTCTTATTTTTGTATCAGGTAATATTTCTCCAACATTTTTATAACCCATTAAGAATTCTTTTGGTTTTAAACTCGTAACCATTGCTGCTGTTTCAGTTGAGCCGTAACAAGGTGCTAATTTTATTTGTTCTTGTATACATTTTTCTGCAGTTTCCGGGGTAATTGAAGCTCCACCTACCCAAATTAAATCAAAAAATTTTAGCCAATTAATACCATCTTTTTCAGCTAAAAGTCTTATTAATTGGGTAGGTACTAATGAAGTAATCAAGTGTTCTTTGTTTTTTTTAGATTTAATTGTAAAAAGTAAAAGTTCTCGAGTTTTTTTTATTAAATTTGGAGCAATATTAATACAATCACATCCCCAAGTTTGACTTCTAAAAATAGGCATTAATCCACTTATATGGTTGAGGGGTAAAGTGTTAAAGATTATACAGTTTTGTAATTCAAATCCTTGATCTTTTAGCCATTGTCCTGAAGTAGTGGCAGATAATTTCAGATTATCTAAATGGTGAATACATTTTCTAGGTTTACCACTGCTCCCACTGCTGTTTAAGATAATTGCTGGTCCATTAGCATTAATTGAATATAATACATCTTCGTTTTCATAAAATTTGTTTTTTACATAAATAATTCTATTCTCTCTAATTTTTTTTATAATCTTCTCTACAGATTGAGTTTCATTATTTTCAACTTCAATAGTATGAATTTTATTTTTCATAATTGATCCCATATCTTTTTTGCTTCATTTAAAAATAGAAACGAATTAGGGAATTTATTCATTGCTAAACCAGGAACTTTTGGAGTTGGTCCTTGTAATTGTAAATACGATAAATGATAAAGCCATCTCTTCCCTATTCCAGTTTCAAATGAGGTACTTATAGATATTAAAGCTTTTTTATTTTCTAATTCTCTTAATAGCTTAACTGGATTATTTTCTTGAGAAGGTCTTCGAATTTGCCAACCCTTCCACTCATCAATCAAAGTTGGAAATTTTAAAAGTGATTCGTCTAAGGCTATTGGGATTTTTTTGTTGAGTTCTTTCATTCCTTCAATATCATCAACACAGAGAGGTTGTTCTAACCAATCTATATTTTTGTTATCTTTCAAAATATCAGCCCATCTATTAGCTATCTTTCTACCCCAAGAACCATTAGCATCTATTCTTAATTTAATATTTTTGCCTATTTGGCTTAAAATTTCTTCTAAATTTGCTTCTTCCTCATGGTTATCTCTTAATGCTACTTTCCATTTTATGGTTACTGATTTTCCAATATTAGATTGTGTTTCTTTAATTTCATTTAGCTCTGAAATTATATTTTCAGAATTTAAAAGTATGGCTGTTTTATCAATTTCATCAAAGGGATAGTTTTCTTTAAAAATTATTTTTCCATTTATCTCAGCTAATGCAGAATTTATTGCAGATTGAATGCATGGGTGAAAAATATTTATTTGCTCAGATAAATTAAATACTTCTACATTCTCAGGGATCATATTTAGTTGTTTTGCACATTTTTTTAAGTCTTCGTCTAGAAGTGGTGAAACTTCTCCAAACCCAATTTTTTTATCATTACTTGTTAATTTAATTATCCAACCCAGTTTTGTAAGATGAGTGGTTTTAGAATTTTCGACTTTTGTGGATAACTTAAAGCTATAAGATTTTTTTTTAAATATTAAGTTCATTTATTAAGCAAGTAATTAAATATTAATCCTGTGATTAAGCCAACTCCATTAAGAGTTTGAAATTTTATTGCGACGAATTTGGAATTTTTTATTGCAGAAGGTTTTTTATATGAAGATTTTAATAAATTTATAAGTCTTATTGCTTGAGGAAAACTAATCAAATAAAGGATACAAAACACTGGAATAAATCCAGTAACTATAGTTAAAAGTTGAAAAATATATATTGTAAAAATTATCCAAGGCACAAATTGAGAACCTTTTTTTGCTCCTAGGCGAACTAAAGGTGAATTTTTCCCATGCTTTTTATCTTCAGAAATTTGATGAAAATGAGAACAAAATAATACAAGAGTTGTTGCTAATGAAGGTCCTGAACCAAGTAATAAAGAAACTTTCCAGGGAATATCTTCTAAGTAAATATTAGAGGGATTTAACGCAATTAAGACTGCAGAGTAGGCAAAAGGTCCAAATGCAAGCCAGCATAATGGTTCTCCTAAACCTTGATAGCCAAATCTAAAAGGAGGTCCTTGATATAAATATCCTAAGAAGCAGCAAGATGCCACCAAAATCAAAATGTTTATACTTGTTGATACTGAAATAATTGAAATTATTAATAAACCAATAACTAAAGATGTATATGCAATAAATGAAATAATTTTTTTATTTTTTACAAGATTTACAATTGAATGGAATTTAAATTCATCGATTCCTGTTTCTGCGTCGAATAAATCATTTGTTAGGTTTTCCCAAAGTAATATAAAAATTGCAGCTAAAGTAAATGCAATCAAATTATAAATTTTTACCTTTTCATATTGATTGAGTATATAAGCCCCTGTTATTAAAACCGGAAGTATGGCAACAGAATAAAGAGGCCATTTTATCGCTTGTTTCCATAATTTTTTTTTATATTCGTCCATTTTTATTTAATTCACAAAATTCGATCATTATTAAATGTAGTTTATAAATTGAGTTACATTTTTTACTTTATTGCATGATTTTTAGTTATTTTCAATAAGTAATGAAAAATGATTTAAATTTAACAGATTTTTTAAAAGATGTATTTTCCTCTTTCGATAAGAAAGTGGAGAATTCTGGATTAGTAAGTATTTGTCTTGAGATTCCTTGTATTGATTTATTACAAGTATATAAATTGTTTATAAATAAATATCCGTTTTCTTCATTTTGGGAGGAATCTAATGGTATTTCATATATTGCTTTTGAGAAATGTAAATATGTTACTTTGGATGGTCCAAAAAGATTTGAGGTGGCAAAAGAGTTTAATTCTGAGAATTTTAAAAATTTAATTAACTTAACTAATGAATCACATAATTCTGCACTTTCAAAAATAATTTATTTATTTTCTTTTTCTGAAAAATATAATAATAAGAATTTATCTTCTGATGTCCCTAGTTTGGAAGCTATCTTACCAAAAATATTAATTATTAAAAGTAATAAGAATTGCTGGTTAAGAATCAATGGTCATGTTGAAGGTAAATCATCATTAAGAACATTAATTGAAGAAATATGGACAATTAGAAATCAAGTTATTAATTCTGGCTCAGAATTAATAAAATCATCTGGCTTAAAAACTAGTTTTGATTTACCTATTATTGATGATTTCTTGCACTCCTTAGAAACTTCTAATACAAGTTTGAAAAAATTAGTAAATAGAGGAATTCAATTAGTAGAAAAAGGTATTCTCGAAAAGATAGTTTTAGCGAATAGGATTAAAATAAAATTTACAAATAAATTAGATTTAGTAGAAATTTTAAAAAGATTAAAAAAGAATCATCCAAATACATGCAGATACGTTTGGAAAAGAAATAGTAAGGATATTCTGTTTGGAGCATCTCCAGAAAAATTATTTTCTTTTACTAAACCTAATTTAACTTTGGAGGCTCTTGCTGGAACTATATCTACTAATTCAAATTTTGTGAAACTCCTAAAAAGTACTAAAGACTTAAAGGAACATAATTATGTAACACAATATTTGATTAAATGTTTAGAAGTTTCAAAAATAAAAAACTTTAAAAAAAGTGATATTAAGGTAAATTCATTTGGAGATATTTCTCATTTGCAAACATTAATTTTCTCTAAAGTTGAAAATATATGTCCTTTTGAATTGCTTAAAAACTTACATCCATCTCCGGCTGTTTGTGGTTACCCCAAAAATGCAGCATTGGATTGGATAAACACTCTTGAGTCTTTTCCTAGAGGAAATTATGCTTCTCCAATGGGTTGGATTGATTCATCAGGAAATGCTTCATTTCTTTTAGCAATAAGAGGAGCTAGGTATATTGAAGAAAATATTGAATTTACTGCCGGTTCAGGTATAGTTTCAGGCTCCGTTTTAGAGAAAGAAATAGATGAGATTAAATTAAAATTTGAATCTATAGTAAAACAAATATTTTTCGCTAAAAATCCTAGATAATTTCCACTAATTTTTCAATAACTTCCTCTGAAACATTCTTATTGGATAAATTTTCTATTTCTCTTAAACCTGTTGGACTGGTTACATTAATCTCGCTAAGCATTCCATTTATTACATCAATACCTACAAAAAATAAACCTTCCTCTTTGAAGTGTTGAGATAATTCTGCGCAGATACTTTTTTCTTTTTCTGTTAATAATGTTGGTTCAGCCTTTCCTCCCATTGCTAAATTACTCCTAAAATCGCCTCTTTGAGGAATCCTATTTATTGATCCAATTGCTTCACCGTTTACGATAATTATTCTTTTATCGCCCTCGATGACTTCAGGAATAAATTTTTGCATCATAACGGGTAATTCTTCTTGAGAAGTGATTAATTCAATGATTGATTTAATACCTGGAGAATTTTTATTTATCCTTATAACACCTTGACCACCTTTCCCTCCAAGAGGTTTTATGACTACTTCATTATTTATATTTGCAAAATTAATAAGATCTTTTACCTTACTCGCAACTATTGTAGGTGCCATTAAGTGGCTGTATCTCAAAGCACCTAGCTTTTCATTCCATGCTCTTAACGATGAGGGTTTGTTTATTACTTTTACTCCTTTTCTTTCGGCAACTTCTAAAAGATGGGTTGCATATAAATAAGCCTCATTTACAGGAGGATCTTTTCTCATCCAAATGCAATTAAATTCGGCTAGAGGTATGCAATCATTATCTTTGAAAGAAATCCACGGGTTTACTTCAACTTTTACGGAAGATGCCCATACTTCATCACCTCTTGCTTCAAGGTCCTGAGGAGTACAACTCCAGATTTCAATATTTTTTTTTGATGATGCTTGCATTAAAGCAGCAGTTGAATCTTTTAAGGGATTTATATTTTTTATTGGATCTATCACGAATAGAAATTTCATAAGATCTAGTTTAATAATGCGTCTAATTTATTTTCATTTTCTAATGTGTAGAGATCATCGCAGCCTCCGATACCCTCATTATCTATAAATATTTGTGGTAATGTTCTTCTGCCATCAGCTCTTTCAATCATCAATGCTCTGGCATCTTCGTCGCCATCTATTTTATATTCTTTAAAATTTATATTTTTTTTCTTGAGTAGTGATTTTGCTCGAATACAGAATGGGCAATATTGCCAAGTATAAATTTCAACTTTGGACATTTTTTTAAAATAATACTTAGTTTATACTATTAAACAAAAGTGCTTGTTAGATTATAAATAACGATTAAATTCTATTTTGATAGATATTACAGATTTCAAAAAAGATCTTTCGGAACTAACAGAGCGCCTGGGTAATGCTCAGGATTGTCTTTGACGTTCCAAGATTAAAAGCGAAAAGGAGAGAATTAGAGCAAATTTCTGCTCAGCCTGAATTTTGGGAGAATCAAGAAGATGCGAAAAAACAAATGTTAATCCTTGATGATGTTAAGGCACAACTTGAATTGTTGGATAAATGGAAAACTTTTATTTCTGATGCCAATGCCTCTCTTGAGCTTTATTCTTTAGAACCAGAAGAGGAAATGATTTTAGAATCCAAGCAGGGCTTAAAGAAATTAAGAGAGAATTTAGATAAATGGGAATTTGAAAGATTGTTATGTGGTGAATACGATAAGGAAGGAGCAGTAGTTTCTATTAACGCAGGTGCTGGTGGAACAGATGCTCAGGATTGGGTAGAGATCTTATTGAGAATGTATTCAAGATGGGCCGACAATAATCAAATGAGTTTCATTATCAATGAATTATCTCAAGGAGAAGAAGCAGGTATCAAAAGTGTAACTTTTGAAATTGATGGAAAATATGCGTACGGTTATTTACAACATGAAAAAGGAACTCATAGATTAGTAAGAATTTCTCCTTTCAATGCTAATGGTAAAAGACAAACCAGCTTTGCTGGGGTGGAGGTCATGCCAAAATTAGATGACAATATTTCACTTGATATACCTGAAAAAGATTTAGAAATTACAACAAGTAGATCCGGTGGAGCTGGAGGACAAAATGTTAATAAAGTAGAAACAGCGGTGAGAATTGTTCATTTGCCTTCAGGGATTTCAGTAAGATGTACACAAGAAAGATCTCAATTACAAAATAAAGAAAAAGCTATGTTACTTCTTAAGTCTAAACTACTAGTGATTGCTAAAGAACAACGAGCTGCAGAAGTCGCTGATATTAAAGGTGATATTGTGGAAGCTGCATGGGGCAATCAAATAAGAAATTATGTTTTCCATCCCTATCAAATGGTAAAAGATCTCAGAACTATGCAGGAGACTAACGACTTAGATAGTGTTTTAGATGGTGGACTTGAACCATTTATTCATGAATTATTACGTATGAATATTTCTTCTAATGAATCTATTGAATAACTAATGAAAAATAAAAACGAAAATATAGAAAAAAAAGTTGCTCCTCCAAGCTTTATAAAGCTTGCCATGCGAAATATGGTAAGGAAAGGTTCAAAAAGTATTTCTCATTTTTCAATAACCTTTCTAGTTTTAATTGGGATATTAATACTTGTAGCCACAATAGGTAAGCCTAATATTCCTGTATAAGAATGTATGACAGAAAAAATTATTTCTGAAATAAATTTAGATTTGGTTTTTAAATGTAATGAATTTTCTAAATTTTCAAATAAGTTAAAAGATTCTAAAAATGAGCTTATTTTTGAATCTAATTTTTGGGAGAAAGTTTTTTTATCTTGGATAAAAATAATATTAAAAGAAGAAGATTATAAATTGCCAAATTTCATTTTTGAAAAAAAATCTTTTTCATTAGGCTTACAGATAATATCTAATCAAGAAATTGCTTTTATGAACCAGAAGTGGATGCAAAAAAATGGACCAACTGATGTTCTATCTTTCCCAATTATTTCTGATGAATCTCTAAATAATTTAGATCATATAGAGTTGGGAGATATATTTATATCATTACAGATCGCCCTTGAGCAATCTTATGAATATAAACATTCAATCTATAAAGAAATGCTCTTGTTGGCTAGTCATGGATTTTTACACCTTTTGGGATGGGAACATAATAATGATCTTGATTTAGAAAATATGTTAAATTTTCAGGAATATTTAATTAAAAAATTAGATTAAAAATCTATGGACAAAAAAATAAAATCTCTAAAAAATAGAATTGAATCATATAAAACTTCTAGTAATGTATTAAAAAGTTTTAAGTATGCTTTTAGTGGAATTAGTTACGTATTAAAAACTTCGAGAAATTTTAAAATTCAATTAATTTTTGCAGTTACAAGTTTAATGATTGGTTTTTTACTGCAAATTAGTCAAAGTAATTATGTAATTTTGTTTGCCACAATTATGTCTGTTTTAATATTAGAAATATTAAATACATCTATTGAATCAATAGTTGATTTAGTAGTGAAAAAAGAATTTAGTAGTTTGGCTAAAATTTCAAAAGATACTTCTGCAGGAGCAGTGTTATTAGCTTCCATTAATTCTGTTATTATTGCTGTATATATTTTTGTTCCTAAAATTAAGTTGTTATTTGAATCTATATAAATATGTTTCTTGTTATTGATAATTACGATAGTTTTACATATAACCTTGTTCAATATTTAGGAGAACTTTCTGTTGAGCATGAAATCACTAGAGAATTAATAGTTAAAAGAAATGATGAAATTACTCTAGATGAAATTATCAAACTAAATCCTAGTGGCATCTTATTATCTCCAGGTCCTGGTAATCCAGATCAATCTGGAATTTGTCTGCCAATACTAAAAAAATTATCTAAAAATATTCCGACATTAGGAGTTTGTTTAGGGCATCAAGCTTTGGCCCAAGCTTTTGGAGGTAAGGTTATTGTTGGGAAAGAACTTATGCATGGTAAGACATCCAAAATATTTCACAATCAAAAAGGTTTGTTTAAAGATATCGAGACTCCATTTGTGGCAACTAGATATCATAGTCTTATAGTTGATTCAAGTTCATTACCAACTTGTTTCGATATAACTGCGACTTTAGAAGACTCAACTATTATGGCTATTTCTCACAAAGAATATAAGCATTTACATGGAGTACAGTTTCATCCTGAAAGTGTTTTAACACAATTTGGTCATAAATTAATTAGTAATTTTCTAAAAATGGCTGAACAAAAGTAAAATATAAAAAAATTAATAATATGATTCCTCAAATTAAAAACATTTTCTTTTTTATATTATTTAGCTCTTTTTTACCTACCTCATTATTGGCAAGGAATTTAGTAATAAAAAGTCTGGGACATAGTAGTTTCTTAATTAATAGTGCTGAAAAATCAATTCTTATAAATCCCTTTAAAGCAATAGGTTGTGCAAGCAATTTAAAAGAGCCAAAAGAAGTCAATGCAGATTTTATTTTGGCTAGTTCTAGGCTTCCAGATGAAGGACATAACCCTAATAATCAATTAATGTTTGTAGAACCAGGAATCTATCAATTTGAGGATATTTTATTAAATGGAATTTCCGTCCCACATGACAGAGTAGATGGAAGAAGATTTGGGATGGCAACTGTTTGGAGTTGGGAGCAGAATGATCTTAAAATTGTTCATATGGGAGGCGCTGCTGGTGATATTGATATCAATAGTCAAATTATTTTGTCTCGCCCAGATATCTTATTTATTTCAATTGGAGGAGGAATAAAATCTTATGATGGGCAAGAGGCT
>CACGNA010000028.1 GCA_902574425.1 uncultured Prochlorococcus sp.
AGCTCATTCCCAAAATATAATTTCAAAATTAGTTGAGGATGATAAAGGAATAGTTTTAAAGTTAATTAATAATAGTTGGCGCAAATTTTTGAGTGATTTTTTTAGATATGGTTTTATAAAAAAAGAAAGTAAAGGTATCTTTTTGATAAATTTATTAAATTTAAATCCTAATAAAATTTTTGGGATTTATGTCCAAGGATATTTTATCAAAAGGTATATAAATAGAAAGTTGAGTATAAGTATTAAAGATAAAAAAATAAGTGTTATTAGCGAAGTATTTAATTTAGATTTTATTAAAATTTTTAGGATCTTTTTTCATAGTATCAAGATTGGATCCTTATTAAGATCCTCACCTCACTGTCTAATCTGGTCACAATCATTTTTATTAAGAGATCAAATTATTAATTGTATAAATAATTCAGAATTTATCATTTCAGCTAGTAGAGATGTTGCTGATATGTGGATAGATGTTTCAAAGAATTCTAAATTAAATTATTTCCAAATTAATGTACCTATTGAAGAAAAAAAATTGCTTAAATTATCATTTAATGATTCATTAATATATTCCTTTATTTGCATATGTGGTTCAGTTGGACCTAGAAAAGGAATATTTATGATGATAAATGCTGTTGGAAGTGCAATGAAGAAAATTAATAAAAAAGCTGAAATTATAATTTTAGGCGAATGTAGTTCATATGTTATGAATTTAATTAAGGAAAAATTAATTCCTTTTAAAAATAATTTAAAGGTTAAATTAAAAGGTTATCAATCAGATGGCTTTAATTTAATAATAGATAAAAATAAATCATTATTTATTTTTTGTTCTTATAGCGAGAATCAAAGTCGTGCTCATTTAGAGGCTTTAAAATATGGCTTGCCAATCCTTATTAACTCTAAATCAATCTCTTCAGAATTATTTGAATTAAAGGATAATACTATAAGTTTATTTACCTCTTCCAATAATTTGCAAAATGAAATCATAAAATATATAAATTCAAATTATCTTTATAACCCTGAAAATAAAAATTTTAAAGAATTTATAACTATTGACAATGTACGAAATCAGCTTTTGAATTTTGATAATCAAACCAAATATTAATAAAATCAAATGCCTTTTTCTTAATTTACCATCTTAATTAAAATCACTGTTTGATAATTTATCTAAATCAAAAAAACGTCCTTTTTTTATTTCAGAAAAAGAATCTAAATCATGAGAAACTATAGCAACAAGTTTATTTGCAGTATACTTATTAATTAAACTTATTAATGTTTTTGTGTTTTTCTTGTCAAGGGCACTAGAAGGTTCATCCATAAAAAGCATAGATCTTTTTTCTAAAAGACAACGTATGATGTTTATTCTTTGTTTTTGACCGCCACTTACAAGATCTTTCCCGTCATTAACAATATCATTTAAACTAAATCCTGAGAGACCAAATTCACTTAACAAATTATATATATAATTATTTTTAATTTCACCAATATCTCCAATCATTAGATTATCTTTTAAACTTCCTGGTATTAGAAAATTAGTTTGTCCGCAATAACTAGAATTTTGTTTAAGATAAGATTTATCTAATTTCTTATTTTTATTATTTAAACTTGCATCGATTTGAATATATTCGCTTGTCAATAATCCACACATTAAATCTATTAGGGTTGATTTACCCATACCAGATGATCCAGTTATTATTAATGGAGAGCCTCTCTTAATTTTCACATTATTGAGTGACAAAGTAGGTTTTTTATTTTTGGGATAGTAGTAAATTATATTTTGATAATTTATTAGATCAATATTTTCTAGTTTTGTATGATTCTTGAATTTTTTATGAGGGTTGCATTTGATTTTTCTTTTATATTCCAGAATATTTGCTAAAGCCACATGATTAGCTTTAAAGATAATTAAATTGACATTTAAATTTGTTAGTAGCGGTATAACCCGTGCAATTGCGACTAATAATATAGGAGCAATAATAAACAAATTTGATGTAATATTATCTTTTGAAAAAAATAAGACTAAAAATGCAGATCCATAAATAATAACTTCCGCTGTTGTTCTTGGGACTATAGTAAATAGAATATTAGTAGCTTGCGTATTTTTTAGTTTACTATCATTCAAAGAATAGTTTTTGATAAATATATTTTCAAGATCATAAATTTTTAATGATCTTGGATCAGTAATCATATTTGAAACTAAATCTAAAATATTACCATTTGATTCATCTGCAATTTTATTACTATAAGCTATAAAATTTTTATATCTACTATAAGTAAAAATTAAAAATAAAATCAAAGGTATTATTAATAAAATAATTTCTTTGCCGACTAGAATAGTAATTGCGATAATAAAGAAAGGGAGAGATATTGCTGAAACTAAGATTGTTATTATGGTGGTATGAATACCGTGTAAGACCGCATTTAAACGATAAGTTATTGTATTTTTAATTTCTTTTTTACTTGTAGTTATGAATTTCTCATACTCGGAATTGATAATATATTGAAATACTTGTTTTGAAGTTGTTTTTCCTACAGATTTCAGATGAAATGATAACAAATAAAATAAAAATGCTCTAAACAATGTAGTTATAAACATTATGAGCACTAAAAATTTGAGGGAAGATAGATTATTTAGACTTGCAGTAGAAGAAGTTGATATTATTGCTCCGCTATCTAAGATCGCTAAACCTAAATTTAGTGAAATTAAAATATATAATTGTAATTGGTGAGTTTTATTTAATGACTTGATATATCTAAATATATTCCTTATATCATCCATATTCAGAAGCTGGAAATTTTAATTTATAGTAATTAAATCTTAAGATAAAATTTTAATTTTTAATATTTTACATGTTACTTTAGTTGATAATTAAAAATCTCTAAATTCTTTATTCTTTAATTGAATTGTAAACATAGTTTAATGTTTTTTTTTAAATAATATATTCAAATTAAGCAAAAAATTTTATTCTAATTAATTTAGATTAAATCTATAATTATCTATATACTTTAGAAAATATTAAATTATTAGTTTTGAACTCATTAATTATTCAAAGCTAGATGTTAACATGAATGCTTAAATATCTTTAAATTTAAATCTAAAAAAATAATCAATCATATAAATAATCATTTTTAATCTTTTCAAATCTTAAATCAGTAAAAATTTAAAACCACCTAATAAATTTAATGAAAATGAGTCCTGAAATTAAAATTATTAAATCAACTGAAGATATGGATATTTTGGACATTAAATCAATCAACAATATTAGAAATGATTTAAAAGTTATGACTAAGCTAAATGTAGAGCAAGTAAGCAAGGAAAGTATCGAAAATTCTAAATTGTGGCTTTCTTATAAAATTAAAAAAGCAATTTATTTCTTTGGAGTATATTTAAATGATGAATTAATTGGTTTTTTTAATATAGATAATCAGAAGTTTGGTGATGGAATAATCCCCGGTGTGGAAGTAGGATTTGCTTTGAAATCATCTTATTGGGGAAAAGGTTTTGGAAAAGAAACCTTTAAAAAAGTTGTAATTTTTCTTAGGAAAACTAATTGCAAATTTATAGTCGCAAGAGTTTTAAGTTCAAATAAGTCGAGTCTTAGATTATTTCAAACGCTTGATTTTATAGAAGCAGGAAGGTTTAGTAAAATTGACTTAAGAAAAGGGGATGATTTAATTTTTTTAATTAAATATTTATAGCTTCAATAAAAAATAAAATTTTAAAATTTAATAGCATAATTATTACTTTTTTTAATAAGAATTTGAGAATTTAATTGAATCAAATATGGTAAAGTTATTTTCAAATTAAGTATGTGTTTTAGTAAGAATCAAAAATCTATGAATATTTTTTTCTTCCCTTTAGAGAATTATGTTAGAGAGTTAGACGGTAGGTGCTCTATTATTTCTGAACTAAATAAATTAGACAAATACCATAATAAAAACAGTAAGTTTATATCAATAATTTTGCCAAAAAATATTATGTATCTAATCCATAAATTTATATTTTCATCCTATGGTGTTTTAGGTATGTCTTTAAGGAAATCAATGTATGGATATGCTGAAAAAATTAATAAATCAAAAGGTTCATATTATTTTCTTGAGGAGGAGTATTTTGACAGATTCAGTGATAACTCAGTTAGGTTTGGTGCTCAAGATCAATGTAAGCATGTTTTTGCTTCAACAAAAACAGACTATGAATCTTTGAAAAGAAAGTTTCCCAATAGAATAACTTTTTGTGGTAATCCTCGAATAGATGTTTTAAATAAAATTGATAACCTTTATGAGAATGAAATTTTAATGTTGAGAAATAAGTATGGACGATTCTTCTTATTTAACAGCACTTTTAGTTTTTTAAATCCCCCTAAGGGTTTGGATTACAAATTCCTCTCAAATATAGGAATTTTTAGATCCGAAAAGGAAAAAAAGGATTTAATTGAATATTTAGAAAATCATAAACAAAGAGGTTTAAAGGTAAGAGAAAAACTTTTAGATAAAAAATTCTCCTCTAAATTTGATAATTTAATTTATCGCCCTCATCCAAATGAATCATTAGAAAAAGCTAGAAAAATGTTTGAGTCCACACCAGTTATTGTTGAAGCCTCAGGAAATGCACTTGTTTGGATTGCTGCGGCTGAATCTATTGGTCATTCAGGATGCACTACAGCTATTGAAGGTTTTCTCATGTCAAAAGATGCTAAGTTCTTTTACCCTTTTGCAAAGGATAAAGAATTCCTATCTTATAAAGTATCTAAATCTTATATAAATAATAAAAATAAGGAAATCTCAATTGATAAAAATCTTTCTTTTAAAAGTGTTATTTCTGAATTGCCAGATAAACAAGCAAAACAGGAGGCTAATTTCGCTAGTTCTCAGATAGCTAAGATAATGGATAAAAACTCTAATGACTCAAGTTTGACATTATTAATTTTGGGAATTTTAATTTCAGTAATAGTTAATATAAAAGGCATCCTTTATACATATATAAAAGATGAGAAAGAAACTATAAGAAGAAATTCTGATATTACTGAAGCTGCAAGAAGATTTCAATTAAAAAAATTTATATCTCTTAAGAATTTAGGAATTCTTGTCGTTTATAATTTTTAATAACTATAATAAAATAAATTTAAATATTTAATATTTTGAATGTAGCTGTTATTGGAGGAGATTTTAGATCCTGTTTAATAGCAAAGGAATTAAAATCTCAGAACTTTGATGTAAGTTTTTTTTATTCCGATCCTTTATTAGGGGGATTCTTGAATGGAGTTGATATTTGGCAACATAATTTTGACTTAGGTCCTCAATATTTAGATAATTTTAACATTGAAGATAAAAAACTTGTTGAATCATTTGGTAAGGGATGTGAATTAAGTGACTTAAGTTTTTCTTACTCGGGCTTTATTCAAGGGCAACTTTACAAAGAAAATATGGCTCTTCCTCCTTGGAATTTGGTATTTAAGGAGAAAGAGCTATCTTTGATTCTTCAAGAATTATTAGAAGTTAGAAATACCGAAAAAAATAATAAAGGAAAATTAAATTATTCATTTCATCAATTACTTCATGATCAAAATGGAGCAAGACTTTGTGAATATCTTGAAAAACTTTGTATAAAATTTTATGATACTTCATCGAAAATATTGGATTCTCATGCCTCTGAAGTAATTCCTTTTGCTTCAAAAAGACATGTTTTATTTGATGGGGCAACGTCAAACCTACTTAAAACTAAATTTAATTTTTTTGATGAAATCCTTGCAGCGCCTAAAGCTTTCGTGAGCAATACACTATTTAACTATTATCCAAAATATGGTTATAAAAAATTTTTTAAGTCAATTGCTGATCATCTTCAAATAATAGGGGTAAAGATGTATCCTAACGTAATGATTAATTCATTTGAATTGGTTGATGATCACCATATTGCTTGTTTATCAAATAAAAATGAAATTAAAACCTTCGAAAAAGTTTTTATTAGTTTTGATGAGAGAATAGCTGAGAAAGTTATTCTGAATACCAATACTTTGGAAGAGCATACAAACCACGTCCCACAATTTTTCTTATATTTTGAGGCTCCATTGGGATCACTAGGTAATAGAAATTATATTTTTGATTATGATCTAAGGCACAATATAACCAGAATCACAGATCTATCATATTCTAACTACTCTGATAAGCTAACCGTTTTATGTGCTGAGGTGACTGCAAAAGAAGACTTGAAAATCATGTATAGAAATTCAAAAAAAGAGTTTTATTTGAAGATACTTAAGGAATTGGAGGAGGTCATAACATCTTGTACAGGAAATAATATAGACTTAGCCAGCTATTCTAGTCATATAGTCCTTTCCCCAAAGACTTATAGACTTCCAAAACTTGGATATAATAAAGCCGCACATATTGTTTATGAAGATATAGAGGATAAATTTAAAGGCAAATTAAAACTTTATGAATGGAAACATACTAGAAAAGAAATGATAGATTCTATAAAATAATCTGATTTTATGCAGGATGTAAATCTACCCTAAAAGTTCTCTTTGACTAACTGTTAAATACTTATCACACTCTTTTAAATATTTATCAAAGTTTTTTTTACCTAGGCATGCAATTATATCAATGAAAGATAAATTTGGATAAAAAATTTCTGAAGGCTGTTCATAAGGTAAGTATTCAAAATGTTGATATAAATATTTAAATTTTGATGATTTAAGAGCATACTCTTTATTGTAATTAAAACTATTAAATGCTGATAAATAAATAGTTGCATTAAGCTTATTTAGTATTGTTTCAACTAATTTATTGGATTTACCTTGTTTTTCGATAGTTGAAGAAAGAACTATTTGAGGAGTCTTAAAAAATTTACTCAAAGTATTAATTACAGCAAGTTGGAAATCTATAAGTTTAATTTTTTCATGCCATGGAAGACTAATTAAAATTTCTTCTATATCCTCTATTCCTTTTGATTTTGAATAATTCATTTTTAAACCTCTTAAATACTTATCTCTTAGCTTAATGTTACTTAGTAAATATAAGTCAGAATAATTTATATATTTTTCTCCCGTATGTTTATATGGGATTGTTATGTAACCAATTTGGTTTTTCGAAATAAAGACTTTATTTCTATTTGAAAGGTCATTCCTTGTATATGGTTGGTCATCATAAAGTACAAATATATCTGAACTTCTCATTAAACCAAAGAAGCCACCCCATGAAAATATGCTGGGTCCCATTATTGAAATCTTACTCATTAGAAAATTACAAAACCAAGAAAATTAATTACTATTATTCATTTTAATTTAAAGTTTATATTTATTTAATAATACTTTATCTTGCATTAACATCTCTAATATAGTTTTGACAGAATAAAATTGGATTACTGATCTAATAGTTTATTTAGTAATAGAAATTTCTCTCCAATTTTATTTGCAGAAAAGTAATTATTTTGAAAATCTAAGTCTTGAGAAATAAAATTTAATTTTCCAAATTCATTTATAAAACCAAAAGCTTTTCCATATCCTCCAAATACAATTCCATAACAGTCAAAATAAGTATTTGAATCATTTAAAGAAATTAGAAGAGGAAAACAATTAAAAGAAATTGCTTGGTAACAAGACCACCCGCCAGTGCTTATAAAAAATCTTGAACTATGTAAATATTTTTTAAATTCATTTTCAGTTAGATAGTCTAAAAATTTGCAATTTTTAGATGAAGGTATCATTTCTTTTATTTTTATAATTTTTTTATCAATTACAGTAATTTTTTTATCATTATATTTTCTCGAAATATATTCAATAATATCTAAATAAATACTAATTTTAATATTGGAACCAAGATGAATTAAAAAGTCATTTGTTTTTTTAGATTGTTGTTTTCTTTGAATTGGGCAATATTCTAGCCCTAGAAATTTTTTTAGATTTTTTTGAGATAAATGTATTGGAGATCTATCAGCCATAGCAGTCCAATCTAATATATAAATATTATCTCCAATTAATTTTCTTCCAATCCAATCGTCAATTACAAGAACATTTTTAAAAAAATTACTTAAAAAGATTATTTCTTCATCAGATAAGATAAATGAATCTATTAATAATAATTGAGAACTTTCTTTTTGAAAGTGAGTTTCTTTTAAATTATTAATAACAATTTCCTTATTTGTATAATCTAATAGTATTTTCTGAACTTCTAGTTGTTCTATTTTTATTTTTTTAAAAATTGAATTTACTCTGTTTTTATGACCGTTGCCTATTTTTTCAGAGAAGTCAATAATTGCTAAGACTTTTTTAAGCATATAATAAGTTAATCAAATAAAAAATTTTCATTTAAAATCCCTTTCATTAAGTTTATCTCCTTTCAAAACTTTTTTAGTTAGTTTCTTCCCAATATAATTTTTAAGTTTATTTGGCGGAATACCATCTCCTGGCCTTGAAAAAAAAATATCTTCATTTTTAAGAATTTCATTATTTAAATCTTTTGAATAAAACACTGATAATTGTGAATTAATTAAAGTTTCTTTCTCAGATTTTGAAGGCTCAATAACTTTAGAGCCCATAATTTTTTTTGCTTTTTGTATATCTCTAACATAATCTCTAAGTTCCTTAGGAGTTATTGAGAAATGATGATCTGGACCTGGAAGATTATGGTCTAAGGTGTAATGCTTTTCTATGAATTTAGCTCCTAGAATAGTACTCGCAACAGCAGCAAATGATCCAACCGTATGATCACTAAACCCAACTTTAACTTTATATGTATCTCTCAAGCTTATCATTCTATTTAAATTAACATTTTGATCATTTGTTGGATAAGAAGATGTGCAATGTAAAAGTATCAAATTTGATTTATCTGAAAAACACTTTATTGCATCATCTACTTGTTCTTTGTAAGCCATCCCTGTTGATAAAATTACTTCTAATCCAGAATCTTTCATATATTCAATCAGAGATAAATTTGATAAAAAATCAGAACCATTTTTTATCTTTTTGCAACCTATCTTTACTAATTCATCAACACCTTGTTTGCTGGTTGGTGTTGATATTAATTCAATATTATTTTTATCACAAATTATTTTTGATTTACTAAGAAAATTGAAATCTATTTCATATCTTTTAAACATTTTATACTGTTCTTCAGTAACCGATTTGCCTTGAGATTTATACGTATAGGTAAGGCTTTTATCATGAACAAAATCCTCTGTCTTATAGTTCTGAAATTTAACTGCATCGCAACCCGTTTTCGCTGCTTCTTCAATTAGCTTTTCAGCAATTTCAAGTGATCCATTATGGTTAATACCAACTTCAGCTACAATGTAAGTCACTTGTTAATCACTTTTAATTTATTATTATAACTAATCGTTGTATTTACTCAGAATTAAAATTATCTCTGGAGTTCTCTTTTTATAGATTTAATAATTTTTTCTTGATTTCTTATCGATAAAGTTGGGAAGCATGGAATTGACAAAATTTTTGAAGAAAATTCTTCCGCTAAAGGGTAGTCATTTTTTTTAAATCCAATCTTCATATAGTATGGTTGCAAATGCACTGGCATATAGTGAACTTGACATAAAAAACCTTCTGATTTTAGGGCGTAATAAAGTTTAGATCTCTTCTTTGGGTCGTCAAGAATAATTACTGCAAGATGATAAACAGATCTGCAGAAATCTTTTTCTATAATAACTTTTAAAGGTAAGTCACTTAATTCTTTATTATACTTTTCAATAATTTTTCTTCTTTTATTTATAAAAGTATTAATTCTTTTTAATTGAGAAATCCCTAAACTTGATTGCAAATCGGTGAGTCTAAAATTATAACCTAAATATTGTTGCTCATAATGCCATGGGTCGGGTTTTTTTCTTATGAAATAATCTTTGTTTTTTGTAATTCCATGACTTCTTAAAATTCTTATTTTTTCGGCTAATTTCCCATTATTAGTTGTTACGCAACCCCCTTCAGCTGTAGTTATTATTTTAACTGGATGAAAACTGAAAATACATGCTTCACTATATTTACAACTTCCTATAGTTGTTGATTGGCTAAATGTTCCTAAAGCATGACTGGCATCTTCAACTATTTTTATATTATTTTCGTCACATATTTTCTTTATCTCAACCATATTTGGAGTATTTCCGTATAAATGAACTATTGATAAAATTTTAGGTAATTTATTTTTTAATTTCGCATAATCTATTTTCTTCTTTAATTTATCTATATTAATCAATCCATCACTAGTGTCTACATCGACAAAATCAACTTTTGCATCACATAATAATGCAGCATTTGAAGTTGCAACAAATGTAATGGGAGTTGTCCAGAGATAATCATTATTTCCAAGCCCAAGGGCTTTATAAGTTAGTATCAAACTACTTGTAGCACTGTTACTGCAAATAGAATATTTTGAAGTCGTAAACTTGCAGATCTCTAATTCGAATTTTTCTCCAATTGGCCCTTGAGTAATAAACTGATTAGTAGTAGATTTTAAAACACTGAAAATATCCCCAAGACTGATATTTTGCTTACTATAAGGTATTATTTTCTTCAATTTATTGAAATTGTAATTTATATACTTTTACCAATTTTCTAATTTGTTGTGTGGATAAAAAAGATTCATTGTCTTTAGAATTATATGAAAACCCTTCAGCCACTTTGATATATTCTGATGAGATAGGCTTAGCCCCTGAACTTAAAATAATGTAGTTATTACCATTTGAGTATGTATTAAAACTATCTGAAGAAGTAATCATCTCCTCATGTATTTTTTCCCCAGGTCTAATACCTGTATATCTAATATTAGCTTCTGGAGCAATTGCTTCTGCAACATCGAGAATTTTATAACTTGGGATTTTAGGAACAAGAATTTCACCTCCATTACAATTTTTTAAAGCATTAATAACCAATTCAACACCTTCATTCAGAGTAATATTGAATCTAGTCATATCTTTATGAGTGATATGCAAAGTCCCATTTTCTTTTTGCTTTAGAAATAAAGGAATTACTGATCCTCTTGAACCAAATACATTCCCATACCTAACTACTGATAGCTTTATGGATTTTGAACCTTTAATATTATTAGCTGCAACAACAATTCTGTCAGCGCAAAGTTTAGATGCTCCATAAAGGTTTACTGGAGCAGATGCCTTGTCTGTACTTAAAGCAATTAGCTTTTTAACTCCCTGCTCGATAGAACAATCCACAATATTTTGAGTTCCTAAAACATTTGTTTTAATAAATTCGGAAGGATTATATTCAGCCGCAGGAACTTGTTTTAAAGCGGCTGCATGAACAACATAATCAATTCCCTCTAAGGCTCTTTTTAGCCTTTCTTTATCTCGAATATCACCAAGAAACATTCGTACTCTTTCTTTATTTCTTTCGGATAGATGATTATAAATTTCCCATTGCTTTAACTCGTCACGACTAAAAATAACTAATCTTTGACATTCTGGAAAATCATCCAATACTTTTTTAATAAAAGATTTCCCAAAACTCCCTGTTCCTCCAGATATCAGAATATTGTTTAACATCCAAATAAATGCATAAATAGTCCTATATAGATTAACATAATAGTTTTTTTCTAAATTGAATTTTTTAATTAAACGTTTTTAGTCTTATCCCTTCCTCTTGTTGACTTTTCGATAAAACAAAAAATAGTGAGAGTGAAAGTATTGCTATGAATTTATGTCTCTCTCCTCTAAGAACACTATCAGACAGAAATATGATATTTAGAAGATAGTTATAA
>CACGNA010000029.1 GCA_902574425.1 uncultured Prochlorococcus sp.
TTATTTACTTAGTAGTGTCTTGATTTATCTGATTTACTAAAGAGTCGATATCTAATTGATTATATGGTGGTGTTTGTTTTGTCTCTGGATAATTATTTTTGATATTTTCTAACCAATTTTGTTCAATCTTTATAAGATTTTTTGCAATATTGAACATACCTCCTTTTTTATGTAATTCTTTAATTTTGAGAATAATCTCAGAGGTTCTGCTCGATTTAATATTTAATTCATTTGCTAAATCTTTTTGGTTAAATCCATGAGATTTCAACCAATCCTTAATGAAGTAGATGAGTTCGTTTTCTTCCTGTTGAGATAATTTACTCATTTAATAAAAAGGGAATAACTTATTAAGCTTGTTCTCTGCTCTTGCTCTTATTGCAGGAGTCATATATTTGCTCCATATACTAAGTACTGCTGTGAGGGCGACAAAATCATCACTAAAACCAACTAATGGCATAAAGTCAGGGAAAAGGTCAAATGGCATAATTAAATAAGCTAGGGCTGCCATTAAGGAAATTCTTACTTGTGCTGGAGTAAAAGGATCTATAGCCATCTCCAAAACTTCTAAGGCAGGCTTAGCAATTGTTCTTCCTGCTTTAATAAGAATCTTGATAATGATATTCTCATCAAATGTTGAACTTTCTAAAACTTCAGCATCATAAATTTTTTCTTGGTTTTTGTAATTCTCTTTCATCCTTATAAATGAAATTTAAATATTTTTAATTGAATTTTTAGCTAATACTATCAACTAATCCATTCTGTATTCCCGCCTTTCTTAGTTTTCTTAAGGCACGTTGAACGACTTGTCTGCAATATTCCCTGCTACAACTCATATGTCTTGCAACTTCAGCTAAAGTTCTCCATTCATTTGAACCGTCTAAGCCAAATCTAAGGCTTACTATCTTTCTTTCTTTTTCAGTTAAATTTGCCTTATCTAATAACTTCCAAGCGGAGGCTGTTCTTTCGGCTAATTCAGCTAACTCCATTGGAGGAGTTTGATCACTTGGAAGAATGTCAACTAACTCAGAGGGATCTGATTTTGATTTAACAGTTCCCTGAAGACTAACAGTAATACTTCTCAATTCACAAGAGAGGAGTTCGTCAATTTCCTCCTTGGTTATTTTCATTTCTTCGGCCAGCTCATTGCTAGTAGGGGGAATCCCCTTAAGTTGCATAAGCTTTGATTTAGCTGATCTTAATTTCGTAAGTTTTTCATTGATATTTACTGGTATCCTAATAGTCCTACTTTGAGTTGATAATGCTCTATTTAATCCTTGTCTAATCCACCAATAAGCATAGGTAGAGAATCTGTGCCCCCTAGAGGGATCATATTTTTCTACAGCCCTTGTAAGGCCTAATGTCCCCTCCTGAATTAAGTCGAGCAAGTCTAGTCCTTTCCCTTGATATCTTTTGGCAAGATTCACAACTAATCTTAGGTTAGCTGTTATCATCTCATTTTTGGCTTTTTCACCAATTTTTATTTTTTTTCTTTCAGCTTCGGAATATTCACAAGCGGAACCTTTGCCACCTGCCTCTTGACATCTATTAACAAGCACCACCATCTCTTGGACTTTTCTTCCCATAGTGAGTTCCCTTTCGGGAGTCAAAAGTTGATGACGACCTATCTCACCCAGAAAATCGCTTAATGAACTCACGATTTACCTCGCTGATTAATATATTCAACTTATAGTTAATTTATTAATAAGCCATACATGTAATAATTAATTAATATTTAATTAATAATTATTAATTAGTTTTATTTATATTTTCTATTCCAATTTTTAAATTTTTTATTTGTAAATTATTGATTTTTATTATTTAATTTTTTCTTCTTGATTCAAGAACAGCAAGAATATCTCTCCACTCAACCCCTTTGTGCATAAGGGCTACTTGAAGATGATAAATTAAATCAGCAGCCTCATTTGAGATTGAATTTTTGTCATCATCTTTGCATGCCATTATAAATTCAGCGGATTCCTCCCCTATTTTTTTTAAGATAGTGTTACTACCTTTTGTTAATAAATAATTTGTGTAACTTTTTTCTGAAGGATTTATTGATCTTTGGTTAATTGTATTGAATAATTCAGAGCAAATATTTGAGAAGGGAGTTGTTTTTTTCTCTTTTTTATCATGTTGATTAATTTGGATTTCGTTGAAAAAACAACTTTTTTCCCCCGTGTGACATGCTCCTGAACCATTTTGTTCAATCAAAAGGATTAGTGCATCATTATCGCAGTCGAATCTTATCTCCTTAAGTATTTGGGTACTTCCACTTGTAGCTCCTTTTCTCCAAATTTCTGATCTTGATCTGCTCCAGTAATGAACGTTTTTGGTTTCAAGTGTCATTGTCAACGATTCTTTGTTCATCCAAGCAAGCATAAGAATTGATCCGTCAAGCCAATCTTGTGCTATTGCAGGGATTAATCCATAATTATCAAAGCGTAGATCTTCTATCGAAAAATTAGTTGAATAAGTCATTATGTTCGTTATGTTAAATCCTACTCAATGTGTTTTACTAAAAATTATCCTAACAGTTAATTGATGCATCTTCATTCTATGAAATTTTCATGCAGCAAAAGTTACGAAGATTTTCCCTGTTCACATAGGCAATGGCGCCATGAAGGCCACTGCAGATTTGTGCATGGATATTCAAGATCATTCACCTTTTGGTTCACTGCAAAAAAATTAGACCTAAATGGTTTTGTTGTGGATTTTTCAAGTCTAAAGCCCCTAGAAAATAGATTAAAGGACCAATTTGACCATACTTTTTTAGTAAATAAAGATGACCCTTTGTTGAATTACTGGGAAAAATTACATGACTTAGATGCTTTAGATCTGAGAATTATGGATAATGTGGGAATGGAGTTTACTTCTGAACTAATTTGGAGATGGGCTAATGAATATTTGCAGGGAAAGGATAAGGGCGGAACATGTTGTTGGAAAACAGAATCAAAAGAAAATAAATCTAATAAAGCAAGTTATGAGGAAATTCCTGATTGGTTCAAATCTTAGATTAAAGTTGTTAAATTTAAAGTCATATAGAATGCTTTAATTTAGATCTTTAATCAACAATTATCTCTCCATTAACCAGATAAATATTAATCTCGTCTTTATTAAGGTAATGATTATTCAATATATTATTTGAAATTTTTGTCTCAATTTGTTTTTGAATAATTCTTTTTAAAGGCCTTGCACCATAGGCATGATCGAAACTATTTTCGACAAGTTCGTTAATTGCCTCATCCGTAATTTTGAAGTTTAAGTTTTTTTTGTTAAGTCTTTTTTCTAAATTTTGAAGCTGGATTTTTGCAATTTCTTTTATGTCATTTAATTCTAAATTATTAAAAATAACTATTTCATCAAGTCGATTTAAAAACTCAGGCTTGAAAAAATTTTTAAGTTCATTATCTACAACTTTTTTAATTTCATGTGTATCTTCTTTTCTAACTGATAAATTATTTATTGATTGACTTCCTAAATTACTTGTTAGAACAATGATTGAATTTTTGAAATTGATTGTACGACCTTGGCCATCAGTAATGATTCCATCATCAAGAACCTGTAAGAGAATATCTAAGATATCTTTATGAGCTTTCTCTATTTCATCAAGAAGTATTAATGAATAAGGATTTTTGCGAACAGCTTCAGTCAGTTGACCGCCTGATTCGAAACCTAAATATCCAGGAGGTGCGCCTATGATTTTGCTAACTGAATGTTTTTCCATATATTCAGACATATCAAGTCTTGTAATTGAAGAATTTGAATCGAATATAATTTTTGCTGTTACTTTACTCAGCTCAGTTTTTCCTACACCAGTTGGACCTAAAAAAAGAAAACTTGCTAATGGTTTGCTTGGATCATTTAGACCAGTTCTCGATCTTTTAATGGAATCTGAAACAGCCCTAATTGCACTATTTTGACCAATAATTTTTTCTTTCAGGATCGACTCGAGTCTTAAAAGCTTATCCTTTTCTGACTGATTTAAGTTCTGTACTGGAATAGAGGTCCACTTTGAGACAACTTCTGCAATATCATCAAAAGTAACCTCTTGCCTTAAAAGACTAGCCTCTCCTTTTTTGTGAGAATTAATTAGACACTCACTTTTTTCTTTCAATTTTTTTTGTAAAGAATTTAAAGTTCCAAATTCTAATTCTGCTGCTTTGTTGAGGTCAAAACTCCTTTTGGCTTGGTCTATTTGCAATTGAACAGATTCAATTTCTTCTTTTATAGTGCTAATCTCATCAATTTCATCTTTTTCTTTTTTCCATTTAGCGCCTAGTTCTGCCTGTTTATCTTTAAGGGATATAAGTTCATTATTGATTTTTTTTAATCTTTCTACAGAAAAATCATCTGTTTCTCTTTTTAAAGATAATTTTTCCATCTCAAACTGCAGAACTTTTCGATCAATTTCATCAATTTCTTCAGGCTTGGAAGTTATGACCATATTTAATCTTGAGGCTGCTTCATCGATTAGATCTATTGCTTTGTCAGGAAGAAATCTATCGTTAATATATCTTTCGCTAAGGGTTGCAGCTGCAACTAAAGCATTATCAGAAATTCTCACACTATGATGAACTTCGTATCTTTCTCTCAATCCTCTTAATATTGATACAGTATCATCTATTGAAGGAGCATCAATTTTTATTTTCTGAAATCTTCGTTCTAGCGCAGGATCTTTTTCTATATTTTGTTTATGTTCATTAATAGTTGTAGCACCAATACATCTAAGTTCTCCTCTTGCAAGCATTGGTTTTAAAAGGTTGCTTGCATCTAAAGAACCTCCGCTAGCACCAGCTCCAACAACTGTATGAATTTCATCAATAAAAAGAATGATCTTACCGTCTGATTCTTTAACTTTCTTTAGGACATTTTTAATTCTTTCTTCAAATTCTCCACGATATTTTGCCCCAGCTATAAGTGAACCCATATCTAATGAAATGAGTTGCCTATCTTGTAGCGCAGAAGGTACATCGCCATTAATAATTCTTTGAGCCAACCCCTCAACAATGGCCGTTTTACCAACCCCAGGTTCTCCAATAAGAACCGGATTATTTTTTGTTCTTCTACTCAATATTTGAATTGTTCTTCTAATTTCTTCATCCCTACCAATAACTGGGTCTAAAATTCCATCTCTTGCAGATTGAGTTAGATCAATACCATATTTTTCCAAAGACTCTTTAGAAGTATCAAATTCGTTTTTTACTGCTGGATCTGACTTCATTTTCTTTATAGTTTCAAGAAATTCTGGAATACCTTTTTGATTTAAAATTTGAAATCCATACTTATTATCATAAGTGAAACTGTAAACTAAGTGTTCTGTTGATATCACTACATCATTGAAAGTATTTTTAATATCATTCGCTTTCAAAAATATTTTGTGAAGAGTATCACCTATATATAAATTTTCTTGTTTATTTTTCATTTTCGCCTTCAAATTTAACGAAGACATTATTTCTTTCTCAATCTCTTTGATATTTACATTATTTTTTTTTAAGATATCTTTTGTAAGGTTGTCTTGTTTTATAAGAGCTAAAAATAAATTGTCAGAGTCAACGTTTTGTTGATGATTTTTATAAGCAATTTCCTTCGCCAAAATAAAACAGCTCCAAGCAGAATTTGAAAATTCGCTTGGAACTATTTTCATCAATCAAAATATAATTATGACTGTAGTAAGTATTCAGTAAAAAAGTACTTAAGTATTAAAAGATTTATTGAACAACAACTTTACCTACCATTCCAGCTCCTCTGTGTGGCTCGCAATAGTAATCATAAGTTCCTGCAGTATCAAATGTTTCTTCCCAAGACTCTCCTGGAGCAAAAGCTAGGTCTGCATGACTTAATTCCTCATGTCCATCAAAAACAGCATTGTGAGGAGCTAATTTATTATTGACGAATTTAACTGAATCACCAGCACTAATGGTTACTGTACTTGGTTCAAATGCAAGCATTCCAGCATCTGTTCCAAGTTTTACTTCAACAGTCTTAGCTGAAACTGATGAAATTCCTAGACCTAGAGTTAAAACTATTGCGAATAACCCTGCAAAGATTGAACGTAACATAATTAAAATTTACTTATCTATATATATTACAAGGCTTTGGGCGCCTAACTGTGAGAATTTTAATTCTTATTACAGCTTGGTAACTTTGATGACCTTAAAATATCATTCAGTGACTTTGCATAACTTTTAAGTTTGAAAGTCTCAGGATTAGTGATGGGGACATGATTAAAGTCATATTTCTTGATACTGAAGCTATCCCATGGGGTGGTTTGGATGGGAAGAATTCTTAATAATATTTTTAGAATTTTTTTTGTAAGGGGTATCGCAAAATATCTTCTCATATTATTTCTTTTTAAAAGTGTAATTATGGCATGATCAATTGAAATAAATTTCTGACCTAGGACAAATTTTCTAAAGCCTTTGTATTGCTCTTTTTTATGATTTTTAATTAGAAACCCACAAATTTGGGCGATATCATTTGCATGTATAAAGTGAAATTTAGAATTGAGTTTTAAAAATCTTGCTAACCAAAGCCATTTCCCAATTTCTTTCAATCCACTAGTTAAATAACTCACAGGATATTTACTTTTTTTTCCAAGATTTCCTCCAAAAACCAAGGTAGGGAAAACAGCGAAAGTTTTTTCTGCAAATGAGCTTTCTCTAAGTCTCTGGAAACATTCATATTTTGTTTGAATGTACTCTGTTCCATAAATCAATGATTCCCTCATTAATTCTGTTTGGGTATCAAGAATGCTAGCTGTTGAAAAATAAATAATCTTTTCTAACTTGTCAATATCAAGCATTTCAAGTAATTCTTCAAAAGCTTTAATGTTTACTTCATAGGCTCTTTTTGGATCTCCCCAAGCTGTAGCGGTATGTATTAGGTAATTAATTTGACTAATTTCCTTTTTAAACTTATTTGATTCCCTGATATCACACACCATTAACTTGACTTTTTTATTTTCTTGAACAGAAATTGGCAACTTACTTTTGTCTCTTACCATGAGATAAAGCCTGAATTTTGTGTTTTTTAAAAACCAATCAACTAAATATTGGCCAACACATCCATTCGCACCTGTGATTAATAAGTTTTTATAAGCCAAGACTTTGACTAGTAAGTGAGTTTTTTCCCATATTCAAAAAATGTTCGAGCATTTTCTTCTGGAGTCCCAGGTAAAATCCCATGACCCAAATTAAGAATATATTTCCTGCCTTTGATTTTATTGAAAGTATTATCTATCCTTTCTTTTATTGATTCTTTGTTCCCGAATAAAATGCCAGGGTCAACATTACCTTGAATTCCTATCCCACTAGGGATTCTTTTACAAGCCTCTTCAATATCTACTGTCCAGTCTAATGAAATTATATCTACGCCAGTTGTTGCCATCCTTTCTATTACTCCAGCACTTCCTGAAATGTAAAGAATTACTGGCGTTTCAGGGTATTCCGCTTTTACAATGTCAACAACTTTTTTTTGATAAGGCCCAGCAAAGATATCGTAATCTTGTGGGCTTAGTTGGCCTGCCCATGAATCAAAAATTTGTACTACTTGTGCCCCAGATTTTATTTGAAATTTAAGATATTCACCAATAGATTTTGCAAAATGATCAAGAAGTTTATGAAGTAAATCTGGTTCTTTAAAAGCCATTGATTTTATTAAAGAATAATTTTTACTGCTTTTACCTTCTACTACATATGCAGCAAGAGTCCAAGGTGCGCCAACAAAACCTAAAACTGTTGCCTCATTATTCACATCTTTTTTTAGTGAAGAAAGAACTTGCCCAACAAAACTTAAACTCTCACTTGGATTTAATTCTTTTAAATTTTCTATCTGGTTAAGAGTTCTTATTGGGTCCTCAATTATTGGACCTTTACTTTCTATTATTTCAAAATTTATGCCCATCCCTGGGAGAGGTGTGAGAATATCTGAAAAAAGGATCACACCATCCGGTTTAAAAGCATGAAAAGGCTGCATTGAAATCTCATATGAAAGTTCTGGATTTTCAGACCTCTCTCTAAAGCTTGGGTAACGCTCCCTTAAATCTCTATAGATTTTCATATATCGTCCTGCTTGCCTCATCATCCATACTGGAGGCCTATTTACTTTTTTACCTAATGCGGCAGAAAGTAGTAGTGGTAAATTTTGACCCATTTTTCAATTCGATATGTTTTAAAAAAAAATTAAAATTCCAACTTAAAAATCTTACAATGCAAAGCAGAGCAAAAGTGGTATATGAACATTTATATGAAGCACTAAGTTAAATGAGCCTTCTTATTTTTTTGATTGATGTTTGAAGATACTCACGCTTAATGGGGGCAAAGCAAGTTCTAGAGCATTTTGATAATCATGGATATTGTAATTTATAGTTTCTTTACCCCCCATATTTCCTTTGTTACTGCCCCCGTATCTAGAGCCATCTGAATTAAATATTTCTTTATAGAATCCTTCCACAGGAACTCCTATTTTATATGACCCATGAGTATTAGGTGTAAAGTTAGCAACAACAACAAGCCACTCATTGGTGTCGTTTTCTCTTCTCATGAAACTTATAACCGAATTAGATTTGTCATTACAATCAATCCATTGGAATCCATAAGGATCAAAGTCATTTTTCCATAACGCAGCTTCATTTTTATAAAGTACGTTTAGGTCATCAATCAAGTTTCTGATACCTTTATGAGGTTCAAATTCTAGTAAATCCCATTGAAGATCATCCCAAACATTCCATTCTTGTCTTTGTCCAAATTCCATTCCCATAAATATTGTTTTTTTACCCGGATGGGTCCACATATAAGTTAGTAAAGCTCGAGTATTTGCATATTTCTTCCAGTCATCACCTGGCATTTTATGTAAAAGATGACTTTTCCCATGGACAACCTCATCATGACTGAGAGCAAGCATAAAGTTCTCTGTATAGTTATATGTTATTGAGAAAGTCACACTATTTTGATGGAATTGTCTGAACCAAGGATCTATCTCAAAATAATCGAGCATATCGTGCATCCAGCCCATATTCCATTTTAAATTAAACCCTAATCCTCCCATGTCCGTTGGTTTGGTTACCATTGGCCAAGTTGTTGATTCTTCAGCAATAGAAAGTGCCCCGGGGAAATGTTGGAAGAGTACATGATTGGCCTGTTGAAGAAATTGAACGGCTTCTATATTTTCATTTCCACCATTCTCATTAGGTATCCATTCTCCATCTGGGCGTAGATAGTCTCTGTAAAGCATTGAAGCAACAGCATCTACTCGTATGCCATCAATATGAAATTCTTCAAACCAATAAACGAGATTGGCTACTAGGAAATTTCTTACTTCGTTTCTGCTGTAATTAAAGATTAAAGTTCCCCATTCTTTGTGTTCACCAATGCGTGAATCCCCATGTTCATAAAGATGACAACCATCAAAAAATGCCAAACCATGTTTGTCTTTAGGGAAATGCCCAGGTACCCAATCAAGAATTACACCTATGCCCTCTTCATGACATTTATTTACAAATGCTCTAAATTCATTTGGAGTGCCAAATCTACTTGTTGGTGCATACCAGCCTGTAACCTGGTATCCCCAAGAACCATCGAAAGGATGTTCAGATATTGGCATTAGTTCAATATGAGTAAATCCTCTCTCCTTTACATAAGGGATGAGTTTTTCGGTTAATTCTGGATAAGTTAAAAATCTTGTCCCGGGTTTTAAATCTGCAGCAGGAACTGGGTCTCTAGGATTTCCATTGTCTTCAAGATATTTATTATCGGTTGATTCATGGAGCCAACTTCCTAAATGCATCTCATAAACTGAAATTGGCTTGTTAATTTGGCTAGAGGAATCTCTATTTGTCATCCAAGAACTATCATTCCAATTAAAGTTTTTCAATTTTGAAACTATTGAACCATTTTGAGGTCTGATTTCATGAAGGAAACCATATGGATCAGCTTTTCCATAAATATGACCTTGTTGTGTTCTTATTTCATATTTATATACGTCTCCTTCTTTCATTGTTGGCATGAATAGTTCCCAAATTCCCCCTAATCTTTTTTGCATTGGATGATGTCTTCCATCCCAAGAATTTATATCTCCAATTATTGATATTGATTTTGCATTTGGAGCCCAAATGCAGAACATGACGCCTTTATGATTCTTATTTTCAATGAGATGTGCTCCCATTTTTTTCCAAATATGATGATGATTACCTTCTGCAAAAAGATGCCTATCAACTTCTCCCATCCACTCTTCTCTATATGACCAAGGGTCCTGTTGTGTATGTGTGATCCCTCCTCGTGAAATATTTATTTCATAATTAGAATTTGGATTTTCAGGCAGGATTGCTTCAAAAAGCCATTTATGGTTTATGCTTTCCGCCTTATAGGTTTTATTTTTAAAATTTATTTTTACTTCGTCCGCTTCAGGCATCCATACCCTTATTACCCATTGTTCTTCATAAAAATGGGGACCTAATATTTTTAATGGA
>CACGNA010000030.1 GCA_902574425.1 uncultured Prochlorococcus sp.
ACTTCCTAAAGTTACAAGTCCGGTAAGATTGACCACGCCATCAACAACCTTAGAATCAACTTCCAAAACTTCTTTAGCTAGTCTTCTACTACCTTTAACAAAAAGTTTTTCATTAATATCATCTAGGTACCATTTATTTGATAAAAATTTATTAATAGTAGGAAACTTTTCTGCAAATAAAATTGACAAATTAATTTTCTTCACAAAATATGCTTGATAAGCAATAATGATCCCAGCTGATGCAATAAAAACAGAGGCTATCGCTAAAGGTAAAAATTCTTTTAATTCGAAAGCTTTTGCAGCAATCTCTGCTTCTTCAGGATCTAGTATATTTGCAAATTTACTATCCCATGGGAGTCCCATAAAGCCAATAATTACAGAGGGTACAGCTAGAAATACCAAGGGAAATGTCATTGACCATGGAGACTCATGAATATAGCCATGTTCTTCATCCTCTTCTTCAATTTCTTCATCTAGATTTACTTTGGAAGAGATTAAAAGCTCTTTTTGTAATTCTTTATTCTCCCCTCTGAAATCACCTTCAAATGTCAAGAAATAAAGCCTAAACATGTAAAAAGCAGTCATACCAGCTGTTAAAAGTCCTATAAACCAAAAAACGGGAAATGATATAAATGCATTTCCGAGTATTTCGTCTTTACTCCAAAAACCTGCTAATGGAGGAATACCACTAATTGCTACACAACCTATTAAAAATGTTGCAGATGTATATGGCATTTTCTTCCTTAAACCGCCCATCAATCTCATATCTTGAGCCAACACAGGCTGATGACCTACTACTTCTTCCATAGCATGTATTACAGAACCAGATCCCAAAAATAGCATTGCTTTAAAGCAAGCATGAGTAACCAAATGGAAAATTCCTGCTATTGGAGCTCCACAGCCCATCGCAAGCATCATATAACCAAGCTGAGAAACAGTGCTGTAGGCTAACCCCTTTTTTAAATCCATTTGGGTTAAGGCTATAGAGGCGCCTAAAAAACAAGTAATAGTCCCAACTAAAGCAATAATAAACTGAATGGAGGGGAATATTGAATAAAGAGGTTGGAGTCTAGCTACTAGAAATATTCCTGCTGCAACCATTGTAGCTGCATGGATAAGTGCTGAAATCGGTGTCGGGCCCTCCATCGCATCAGGTAACCATACATGAAGAGGAAACTGCGCAGATTTTGCCATTGGCCCTAAAAAAACTAAAAAACAAAGGAGTAAAGCAGCCCAAATAGGTATTGAATTGTCAGATACTGATTGAGAAATACCAGAAGCTATGTCATTAAAATCAAAACTATTGGTTGCCCAAAATAGACCAAGAATTCCTAGTAATAAGCCAAAGTCTCCTACTCTATTAACAACAAATGCTTTTTGTGCAGCGTGGGCAGCACCATCTCTGTCGTACCAAAAACCAACCAATAAGTAAGAACACATTCCAACTAGTTCCCAAAAAACGTAAATTTCTAACAAATTTGGACTAATTATTAATCCCATCATTGAACTACTGAATAAGGCTAAATATGTAAAAAATCTTACATAACCCTTGTCATGCGCCATATAACCATGCGAGTAAATCATTACCAGCAAAGTTATGGTGGTTACTAAAGCAAGCATTACACTACCTAGAGGATCAAGAACAAATCCCATTGGGATTGTGAAATCCCCAGCACTAGCCCATACAAATAATTTCTCTACAGAATGATAACCATTAATTTGTTCAATAAGAGATTTATAACTAATCACTGCAGAAATACCAACGAAAGAGATAAGACCTATAGAAACTATTTCTCTAGAGTTGTTAATTTTCTTGTTAATACTTATTAGTCCTAAACCAGAAAGCACTGCTCCAATAAGTGGGAAAACAGGAATTATCCAGGCAATTTCTGAAGCTTGAGGCATCTTTATAAAAACTTATATTTTAGATTTTAAACTGTCAATTGAAAAATTCCGACAAAAATGATGAATTAAATGTTTTAACAGCAATATTTATATACCGGTGGGACCACCAAAGCAAACCTATTGCAACCAATATACCCAGTTGAGATAACCTAAAAAATTCTTTAATTATAAATTCTTGCCTTCCTTCAAGAATTGCCATAAAGGGGATTATAGAAGTATTTTTTTTAAACTTTTCAAATTCCTCTCCAAATCTTTTGGCTAATCTTTTGTCCCCATGCCAAATAGCAAAAAGATGGTGCAAAATTAACCCAACAGACGTTATTAATGTGAATGATGTACCAATCCATAAAGTATGCGCAAAACACCAAATTATCTGACCAAATGCTTGTGGATGTCTTGTAATTCTCATTATCCCGGTTCCGTAAATTCGCACTGTAGGTTTTAAAACTGATGGAATTTCCAACAAATTGTAAGTGGCGGGATATAAAAATAAAAAACTTATTGCAGTTAAAACCCAAACTATTAAAAAAACAAAATTATTGCCCTGGAAATTCCATAATCTTATTCCGTCATATCTGTGCGCTAAAAAATAACTAATCAAAATAATTGCCGATGGCAAACTTAAAGAAACAAAACATAACCGCCATAATCTTGGTCCAATAATAGATTCTGCTTTAATTCTTAAAGCAGCTCCTCCACTATGAATAACTGCAAAAATTAAAATTAAAAATAAGATTACCAGAGAAGTTTTATGAGAATCCATAAATTGAGATAAGTCAAATGATTTAGTTCTTAACAAGAAGACTTTTAAGTATTAGAATTATAAATAATTGTTGGCACAATAGATGCCCGAATTACCATTTACTCTCGATCAATTAAGAATATTAAAAGCTATAGCAGCTCAAGGAAGTTTTAAAAAAGCTGCTGATCTATTGTACGTAACTCAACCTGCCGTAAGTTTACAAATACAAAATCTAGAAAAACAACTTGAAATTACAATTTTCGACAGGGGTGGTAGAAAAGCTCTGTTAACTGAAGCAGGAAGACTTCTGCTTGAATATTGTGATCGAATTTTGAATCAATGCGACGAAGCTTGTAAAGCTATCGAAGATTTAAATAGTTTGAAAGGTGGGACTCTTGTTATTGGAGCAAGTCAAACAACAGGAACTTATTTGATGCCAAGAATGATAGGACTTTTCAGACAAAAATATCCTGATGTATCTGTTCAGCTTCAAGTTCATAGTACTAGAAGAACTGGATGGAGTGTTGCAAATGGACAAATTGACCTAGCTATTATTGGAGGACAATTACCTGGCGATTTAGACAATTTGCTGCAAGTGATTCCATATGCAACAGATGAATTAGCTTTAGTTATACCGTCTAAACATGTACTCTCTAACAAAAAAGAGCTTTTAAAAGAAGACTTGTACAAATTAAATTTCGTAACATTAGATTCTCAATCTACAACAAGAAAAGTTGTCGACAAACTTCTTCAAGATTCTGGACTTGACGTTCAAAGATTAAAAATTGAGATGGAACTTAACTCTCTTGAAGCAATAAAGAATGCAGTTCAATCAGGACTAGGAGCTTCATTTTTACCTGTCGTTTCAATTGAAAGAGAATTAGCGGCTGGATCAATCCACAAAGCATTTGTTGCTGACTTAGAGGTCAAAAGAGAACTAAAGTTAATTACTAATCCATCAAGATATACTTCAAGAGCATCAGAAGTATTTAAGAAAAATATTCTGCCTCAATTTGCTAGTTTAGAAAGCCCATTAAGGCAAATATTAATTTGATTAGAACTGAATTGCTTCTTTATTAATTCCCACTCCTCCATCTTCGGCTTGTCCATCTCCCTTAATTATAAATTTATTTTCATTAACATCAGTTTGATAAACGCACTTAACTATTGGTTTATCTCGTATAGATCCAATGTAAGCAAAAGTATTCATTCTTTGCTTACATTCTCTGACATCTTCATTACTAATCGCTCCTTGTTTTTGTAAAACCGTCCAATTCTCTCTTCGAATAACACAACCTGGCTGGAGCGCTGGTTGCGTTACGAAACTAGTTGATGGGTTAAGAGTCGTATACATTTCAACATCAATGACAAATGCGCTTGCACCCCATTGCCTACAAAATTCAGGATCTGGAACAGCCATATCTAATTGTTGTTGACTAGCTATATTTCCCTGTCCTCCATCAGTTGTACTGGTAATTGCGCTCCCAATACCAACTCCTAGAATTAATACTCCCGCAAGAACAGCTATGGTTCCTGTACTAAAGTTAATCTTTTGTTCAGAAGAAGCAGGCAATCTACTATTTCTTTGTCCATAAGGATCAATATCTCTTGGATTTGAAGAGTAATAATTTCTATTTGAGCCTCTCCTCGGCCTTCTACTTGAGGGTGATCTATTCACAGTACTTCATTTGTCTTTGGTAAACCCATTGAATAGTTCAATACTCTACAATCAGGGTTATAACTTAATTGCCCATTTTGAAGCAAAAATTTAATTAAAACTTCGATTTCTGATCCTATTTTTCGAAGTTCATAATCATCTAAATCCTTTCCTGCTCTCTCCTTTAATAATTCATTAAATTTCTCATTGATTTTGTTTATAGAATCTTCGTTCCAAATAAACTCGTTATCGGGATCTAAATCAAGAGTAAGTTTCTTGGGATGAAACTGTATTTCTTTTTCAACAACTTCCGCAGTAAAAATTCTTACATGTCGAGTAGTTGATTTTAAAAGCATTTTTTCCATAATTTTACGAAATAATCAACGAAAAAAACTATAATGTTATAACTTTAATGTAGCTTATTAGTAAGTGTTAATTTATTTCTTGATTTAATAATGCGTGTTGTAATTGCTGGTGCAGGTTTAGCCGGTTTATCTTGTGCTAAATATCTAGTTGATAATGGTCACGTTCCAATTTTACTCGAAGCTAGAGATGTTTTAGGGGGGAAAGTTGCTGCATGGAAAGATGAAGATGGAGACTGGTATGAAACTGGTTTGCATATATTTTTTGGAGCTTACCCTAATATGTTGCAACTTTTTAAGGAATTAGATATTGAAGACAGACTCCAATGGAAAAGTCATTCAATGATTTTTAATCAGCCATCCGAACCAGGAACTTACAGTAGATTTGACTTTCCCGATGTACCAGCGCCGATAAATGGAGTTTCAGCCATACTTAGTAATAATGATATGCTTTCATGGAATGAAAAGATTCTTTTTGGATTAGGTTTAGTGCCTGCAATGTTGCGAGGTCAGAAGTACTTAGATAAATGTGATTCTAAATCATGGACAGATTGGCTAAAAGAACACAATATTCCAGAACGAGTTAATGACGAAGTTTTTATAGCCATGAGTAAAGCTTTAAATTTCATTGGGCCGGATGAAATATCATCTACAGTTTTATTAACAGCCTTAAACAGATTTTTACAAGAAAAAAATGGTTCAAAAATGGCATTCCTTGACGGAGCTCCTCCTGAAAGACTTTGCCAACCAATGGTTGATTATATAACTTCTCGTGGTGGAGAAGTTCACATGAATAGTCCATTAAGGCAAATCAACCTTAATGAAGACAGCACTGTTAAAAGTTTTACTATTGCCTCTTTAAATGAAAACGAAAAGAAAGAGCTAACTGCCGACGCGTATGTTAGTGCAATGCCTGTAGATCTCTTTAAATTAATAATACCTAAACAATGGAAAGGTCTAGACGCTTTTTCTAAATTAGATGGTTTAAATGGTGTACCAGTTATTAATATTCACTTATGGTTTGACAAAAAATTAACAGATATTGACCATTTACTATTTAGCAGATCACCTCTTCTAAGTGTTTATGCAGATATGAGTATTACATGTAAAGAATATGAAGATCCAAATAGATCAATGCTCGAATTAGTTTTCGCACCAGCAAAAGACTGGATAAATAGGAGTGATCAAGACATCGTAGATGCAACTATGGAAGAACTAAAAAAATTATTCCCAACTCATTTCATGGGTGATAATCAGACAAAATTAAGAAAATTTAAAGTAGTCAAAACCCCAAGATCTGTTTACAAGGCAGTTCCTGGATGCCAGGAATTCAGACCTAGCCAAAAATCCCCAATAAAGAATTTCTTCTTAGCTGGTGACTATACAATGCAAAAATATTTAGCATCTATGGAAGGAGCTGTTTTAAGTGGTAAATTGTGCGCGGAATCAATCAATAAAGAGTATTCCAAAACCTCTCAAAATGTTTCTTGAAACATTTAAATTAATTTAAAAATTCAGCTAAAACTTTTTGAAAAATTCAATTTCTCAACTAGATCAAGCATATGAAATATGCCGTAAAGAAACTCAAAAATGGGCTAAAACCTTTTACTTGGGAACTCTTCTACTACCATTAAAAAAAAGAAAAGCTATATGGGCTATTTATGTGTGGTGTAGAAGAACAGATGAAATAATGGATAGCGTTGAAGCTTCATCTAAATCGCAAGATGAACTTTCAGATAATTTAGATGCATGGGAAGAAAATACAAAGAATGTATTTAATGGAAATATTAAATCTGAATTAGATGCTGTTCTATTAGATACGATCGAAAAATATCCACAAAATATTCAACCTTATCTAGATATGATAGATGGTCAGAGGATGGATCTTAATAAATTTAGATACAAAGATTTTGAAGAATTAAAACTCTATTGTTATAGAGTTGCAGGGACTGTTGGTTTAATGACTCAGAATGTCATGGGAATTGATAGCGCTTATACAACGGCACCATGGAGTGCCATGCCTGACCCCTCAGAATCAGCTATAGCATTGGGCATAGCCAATCAATTAACTAATATATTGAGAGATGTAGGAGAAGATAGGCAAAGGGGAAGAATTTATCTCCCACAAGAAGATATTAAAAAATTTAACTATTCTGAAGAAGAACTTTTAAAAGGGGAAATAAACAATCAGTGGAAGGAGCTTATGAACTTTGAATTAACTAGGGCTCGAGATTGGTTTCAAAAGTCTGAAGATGGAATTAAGTGGTTGTCCTCAGATGCAAGATGGCCAGTTTGGACATCTCTTAGACTCTATAGAGGGATATTAGATTCTATTGAAAGGTTAGACTATGATGTTTTTAATAACAGAGCTTTTGTAAAAAATTCAGTAAAAGCTTTTGAGATTCCTATATCTTTTTTAATTTCTCGAATTAAATAATTAAGCAGGAGTTTTCTGATTAGCCAACAAATCTTTTAATTTTGATAGTTCTCCAGCCCATCTTGGATCAGGTGCTTCAAGATTAGGAGCATCACTATGTACAACTTTCTTAAAATTTTTCCTCTTCTTATTCTTATTTAAGTTTCCGCTATTTCTTTTATTTGAACCAGAATCTTTCTTTTCTGATAACTCTACTCTTAATTTGGAACCATTCAATTCAAAACCGTTTAATTTTTGAATTACTAGATTAGCATTCTCCTCATTATTTGTTGTCGCGAAACCAAAGCCCCTGCATTCCTTAGTTTCCTTATCTAAAACTGCTTTAAATCTAATCGAATCAGAAACTGATTTTAAAATCGTATCAAATTCTTTTTGGTTAAATCCTTGTGGTAAGTTGCCAATGTAAATGCGAATGCTCATAAATTTTTAAAAATGATTTTGAAGTCTGAACTTCTAAACAAAACTAAGCTATGTGTATTTAATCACATTTTGGCGCATTTTGTTCAATCCATTGCTTTGCTTTATAAATAGCTTCATCAAAATTATTCAACCTTTTAAATGCAAGCTCTTTTGAAAGATACTTTAAAAGCTCTCCTAAGATAGGTCCATCCTTTATTCTGAAATTCTTTTTGATTACATCACCATTAAGTAAATTTGAGGGATGAAATAATTTATCATCCTTGTCACGCCATCTATTTAGCCAATCTAGTCTTATATTTTGAGGTAAATTAAAAATAAAAGTTGGAAGAAACATCTCTAATTCTTGATGCAATAGGAATCTCTCAAATTCATTTAATTGATCGATATTTTTTTTCTTCAACAAAAAGTGCCATTTTCGCAATAACTTAATTTTTGAAATTTCAGATCTACTAAATTTAAATTTCTCGAGAGATAACTCATCTAAAATTTGGCTAATAAAAAAAAATGGTAAAAACTTGTCCCTTTCATGCTGGTTAAGTTCTGCA
>CACGNA010000031.1 GCA_902574425.1 uncultured Prochlorococcus sp.
AAGAAGATTTTACTGATTTTATAGAGATTTCTGGACTATTGGATTATGATCCGGATACAATTTCTAAAATTTACAAAAAAAATCCAAAAAGACTTTTAAAAAGGCTTTGGCAAACACTCATACCTATTCTTGCTTATATCTTTTCAGTTGGATGGGATAAATTAACAGGTAGATTAAAAAATGAACTGCGAGCAAGATCTAGAGCAAGAGAATTAACAAATTTATTAGTAGAACTTGGACCTGCTTTTGTTAAAGCAGGTCAAGCTTTATCAACAAGACCAGATATTATTCCAGCTATTCTTCTTGAAGAATTATCTGACTTGCAAGATCAACTACCAGGATTTGATGGGGCTAAGGCTATGGAATTGATAGAAGAAGATTTAGGATCGAAAATAAATGAGTTGTTTTTACAAATTGATAAGGAGCCAATTTCTGCTGCTTCTCTTGGACAAGTGCATAAAGCCAAACTCAAGAATGAAGAAGTTGTTGCAGTTAAAGTCCAACGACCAGGTTTAAGAGAACAAATCACTTTAGATCTTTACATAGTCAGAAATATTGCTTATTGGCTAAAAAACAATATTGGATTAATAAGAAGTGATCTCGTGGCATTAATTGATGAATTAGGTAAAAGAGTTTTTGAAGAGATGGATTATTTAAACGAAGCTGAAAATGCAGATAAATTTAGAAAAATGCATAAACACAACCAAATGATTGCCGTACCCAAAATTTATAAAGAAATAACATCCAGAAGAGTTTTAACAATGGAATGGATAGAGGGTACAAAATTAACCAATTTAGAAGATGTAAAAAAATTAGGAATCGACCCTGATAAGATGATTGATATAGGAGTCCAATGCAGTTTAGAACAACTTTTAGAACATGGTTTTTTTCACGCTGACCCACATCCAGGTAATTTATTAGCCTTGAAAGATGGCAGATTATGTTATTTAGATTTTGGAATGATGAGCGAAGTTTCTAGAGAATCTAGATCTGGTTTAATACAAGCAGTTGTACATTTAGTAAATAAAAACTTCGATAAATTATCTCAAGATTTTGTAAAATTAGGATTCTTATCAGAAGAAGTTAATCTAGAACCCATAGTTCCAGCATTTCAAGATGTTTTCATTAATGCCGTTGAACAAGGGGTTTCAAAAATGGATTTCAAGAGCGTCACAGACGATATGTCTGGCGTTATGTATAAATTCCCTTTTAGATTGCCTCCATATTATGCACTGATAATTAGATCATTACTAACATTAGAAGGAATTGCTTTAAGCGTAGACCCAAACTTTAAAATATTAGGTGCAGCTTATCCATATTTTGCGAGAAGATTAATGGAAGATCCTGATCCACAATTAAGAGAAAGTTTGAAAGAAATGCTTTTCGATAATAAAAAATTTAAGTGGGACCGATTAGAGGATCTACTTTCTAATGCTGCAAAGCAAACAAATCTTGATTTAGAAAAACTTTTAGATGAAGTAATAAATCTTCTCTTTTCTCCTAAAGGAGGTTTCCTTAGAAATGAAATAATTGACAGCTTAACCAACCAAATAGATTTACTGAGTCTGAAAATATTGAAAAGTTTAAATAAATTCCTTCCAAAGTCAATTAAATTAAATATGACTAATGAAACTAACAACTTAAATGACCTTGTAATGCATATAGAGCCACTAAGCAACTTTTTAGAAATTTTACAAAAAGTGCCAGGCTATTCTATTGATATTTTTCTAAAACGGGTTCCTAGACTTATAAATGAACCTTATACAAAAACAATGGGTATAAAAATTGCAAAAAAAGTAACCGAAAAAGGAGTGGTTAGACTTGTAAAGATTGCCGCTGGAGCAAATATCTAAAATGAAATTTAGTAAGTTTTTAATAATTAAAATATTTTTTATTTTAATAAATTCTCAATTACTTTTTAATGTTTCCAAAGCTAATGCTGCTGAAGAAATTAAAATTATATACAGTATATTTTCTAGAACAATTAAAGTCAATTCATTAAAAACTTTTGCGAAAGAAGGATATTCAACAAAACACTTAAAAAAAATTTTAAAAGCAACTGGGTCACCCAATAAAGAAATCAGATCAGTATTAAATAAAGATTTTGAAATCCCTATTACTATTGCAAGCAAATTAGTATATTCTGAAATAGGAAATATTTTTTTAACAAGACTTTCATCTATTATCCACCCGCCTAAAGCAGATGATGAAAGAACTGGTGTATTAGCCCTTCGAGCAAGTGTAGTTCAAGGAATTAATATAGGAAATGGAAAAATAAATCTAATAAATTTTTTTGAAGGATATCCAACTAAAACTGTTATTTTAGATGTCAACGCTTTAAGCAAAGTTATGAATAAAGTAGAATCAATTTCAGAATTATTAGAATTTTTTACAAATTCTCCTCTAGAAAAAATTAAAAAAAATTAAACCGCCATGGTGTTATTAAATAAAATCAAAAATAAGCTTGGTATTAATTACAGAAAAAAAAGATGGCCAGGTCTAATCGAAGCTTACAAACAATATCTTCCAATTACAAAGAAAACTCCTATTATTTCCCTAAATGAAGGAAATACACCACTAATTCATAGTGAATCAATTAGCAATTTAATTGGAAATGGAACAAAGGTTTTTTTAAAATATGATGGACTAAATCCCACAGGATCTTTTAAAGATCGTGGTATGACTATGGCGATTAGCAAAGCAAAAGAAGAAGGGCGTGAAGCAGTAATTTGTGCTAGTACTGGAAATACTTCTGCAGCAGCAGCAGCATATGCATCTAGAGGAGGATTAAAACCTTATGTCTTAATCCCAGAAGGATTTGTTGCACAAGGAAAACTTGCACAAGCTTTAATGTATGGAGCTGAGATAATATCTATTAATGGAAATTTTGATAAGGCTCTCGAAATTGTTAGAGATTTATCATCAGAACATCCTATAGAGCTTGTTAATTCTGTGAATCCATATCGAATACAAGGCCAAAAAACAGCAGCTTTTGAAATTGTTGATGACTTAGGTATTGCTCCTGATTGGCTTTGTATTCCAATGGGAAATGCAGGAAATATAACTGCTTATTGGATGGGTTTTAAAGAATATTCAAAAATAAAAAGAAATTTAAAATTACCAATTATGATGGGTTTTCAATCTGAAGGTTCTGCTCCATTAGTGCAAAATATAATAGTTAAAGATCCAGAGACAATAGCAACAGCAATAAGAATTGGGAATCCTGTAAATAGAGAAAAAGCAAAAAAAGTAAAAAAAGAAAGTAAAGGAGACTTTCAATCAGTTACTGATGAAGAAATAATAAATGCTTATAAAATCCTGGCCAAAGAAGGTGTTTTTTGTGAACCCGCCAGTGCAGCATCAGTTGCTGGACTAATAAAAAATAAAAATAGAATTCAGAAAGAATCAACTATTGTTTGTGTTCTTACTGGAAATGGCTTGAAAGACCCTGATTGTGCTATTAAAAACAATGATGCTGTTTTCAAGAAAAATATTGAACCTTCGTTAAAAAATATAACCAAAATCTTAGGATATTAAAACCCAAAAAAATTAGTGTCTGTGGAAATCAATTTTAAACAGAACTAATTTGTTGAAAAACAAATAAAAATTAATGCAATTTGTTGAATAGTTTTTTAGTAACTAAAAAAATATAAATTTATTAAACAAATAAAAAATTTTTTCCACTTATTTAAATATTCATAAACTAAGTAATTAAGGTTAGTTTGTTAAAAATTCCACAATTTCCACAGAAACTACTACTACTAAGTTTTTTATTTTATTATTTATTTTTATATTAGAAAAAGAGATTAAATTAATTTATTGAATTTAATTTACGAAAAAAGTATATTGTGTGTATAAAAGTTCCCAATTCCTATGGAGATTATTTGTAATCAAAATGAATTAAATAATGCTATACAACTAGTAAGCAAAGCAGTTGCTTCACGACCAACTCATCCAATTCTTGCAAATATTCTTTTAACAGCTGACCAGGGAACAAATAAAATCAGCTTGACAGGTTTTGACCTTAACTTAGGAATTCAAACTTCTTTTGATGGAACTGTTAAAAATAGCGGTGCTATTACTATACCTTCAAAACTTTTATCTGAAATAGTCAACAAATTACCTAATGAAAATCCTGTTTCGTTAGAAGTAGATGAAAATTCTGATAATATTTTAATCAAAAGTGATAGAGGTTCTTTTAATCTTAAAGGCATACCCTCTGATGATTATCCCAATTTGCCATTTGTTGAGAGTGGTACTTCTTTAAATATTGAACCTGTTTCTTTTTTAAAAGCTTTAAAATCTACCATTTTTGCTAGTAGTAATGATGACTCAAAGCAATTACTTACAGGTGTCAATTTTACTTTTAAACAAAAATATTTAGAGTCTGCTTCTACAGATGGTCATAGATTGGCTGTTGCTTTAATTGGTAACGATGAACATAGCGAGAATAAAGAAAACTCACCTTTAAATCAAGGTGATTTATCAGTAACTATTCCAAATAGATCATTAAGAGAAATTGAAAAACTAGTATCTTTGAGAAGTTCAGAAAAGTCAATAAAGCTTTTCTATGACAAAGGTCAAGTAGTTTTTATTTCTTCTAATCAAATAATTACAACAAGAACCCTTGAAGGTACTTATCCTAATTATTCACAACTAATCCCGGATACTTTTTCAAAGGTTTTTAATTTTAATAATAAAAAATTAATTGATGCATTAGAAAGAATTGCTGTTTTAGCTGATCAGCAGAGTAGTGTTGTTAAGATTAAACTGGATAATACAGATTTGGCTTCTATAAGCGCAGATGCACAAGATATTGGAAACGCTAATGAATCCATACCTGTTTCCTACTCTGGAGAAAATTTTGATATTGCATTTAACGTGAGATATCTTTTGGAAGGTTTAAAAGTTATTACTTCTGAAAATGTACTTTTAAAGTGTAATCTTGCAACTACTCCAGCTGTTTTTGTACCAGAAGATAATCTCAATTCTTTTACTTATTTAGTTATGCCCGTTCAGGTTCGTTCTTAACTTGAAATTACCTAAAGAAATATTATTAAGTGAATTACTAAATTATAGTGTTAAGGGTAATACGTCCCTTAATTACGGAAATGGTGAAAATGTGTGGATGCATCCTCCAGTTCATAGAATTTTAGGATGGTACTCTCGTCCTTCTAATTTTGATTTAAAACGAAATGTCTGGCGATTAAATCAAATTAGTCAAATAATAGATAATGATATTTATGTAAAAGGTGATCCAGCTATTTCTGATTTGGCAACTCTAAATAGGTTTCCAAATTTAATAGAAGCTAATCTGATCAATCTAAATGGTTCAAAAATAGGAATTATTGCGGATTTTTTATTTGAAATTAAAACGGGTCAAATTAAATATTATTTAGTTTCTCGAGCGAATCCTAAGATTCCAGGTTCTAGTAGATGGAAATTAAATATTGAAAATATTAATGATCAACAACCTGGTTTAGTTTTTTGTGAAAGCAATTCTTTAGCAGACTTATCTTTAATAAAATCAAGTATTAAAAATGAATTTCTTCAAAAAGGAAAAAAAATTATTGATAGATTTGACGATATGAAAAATATAGCTTCTAATAGGTTAGAGGATTGGCTTGAAGAAGATGAAGATATAACCCAAAACTTAGATAATAAACAACAAATTTTTTATAATAATGATAGAAAATCACGATCTTTTAGCGATAAAAAAGAAGATGACCCTTGGATCTAAAGAATGATAAATCCAGAAAATAATGATCTATATGATCTTCATGAAGCACTCAAAGTTGAAAATTTAACAATTAATGATTATGAAGAAATTTGCAAAAGATTAAAGAGAAAACCAAACAGGACTGAACTAGGAATGTTTGGTGTTATGTGGTCTGAACATTGTTGTTATAGAAATTCAAAACCTTTGCTATCTAAGTTTCCCACTAAAGGAACCAATGTTTTGGTTGGTCCTGGAGAAAATGCTGGAGTTATTGATGTTGGGAATAACCAAAAACTTGTTTTTAAAATAGAAAGTCATAATCATCCTTCTGCAATTGAACCTTTTCAAGGAGCGGCAACAGGTGTAGGAGGAATATTAAGAGATATTTTTACAATGGGAGCAAGACCAATCGCAGTATTGAATTCATTGAGGTTCGGAAATCTTGATAAATCATCAAATGTCGCTTTGCTACGAGGAGTTGTATCCGGTATCGCACATTATGGAAATTGTGTAGGTGTCCCTACTGTTGGAGGTGAAATTGATTTTGATGATAGTTATTCTGGAAATCCTCTAGTCAATGTTATGGCTTTAGGACTTTTAGAGACTAATGAAATTGTTTGTTCTGGAGCAAAAAATGTAGGATCACCAGTATTATATGTAGGCAATACTACTGGCAGAGATGGGGTTGGTGGTGCAAGTTTTGCAAGTTCCGAATTAACTACTACTTCATTAGATAACCGACCTGCAGTGCAAGTAGGTGATCCATTTATTGAGAAAAGTCTTATAGAAGCATGTTTAGATGCTTTTAAGACAGGAGATGTGATTTCAGCTCAAGATATGGGTGCGGCAGGTTTAACTTGCAGTAGTGCAGAAATGGCTGCTAATGGAAATTTAGGCATATCTATTGATTTAGATTTGGTTCCTTCTAGAGAAGATAATATGTCTTCTTATCAATATTTATTATCTGAATCGCAAGAGAGAATGTTGTTCGTTGTTCAGGAAGAAAAAATTAATAACCTTATTGAAAAATTTAAAAAATGGGGATTATATGCCACTGTAATTGGTGAAGTAATAGAGACTAATGAGGTAATTATTTCTCATAAAAGTAAAATTGTTGCTCAAATTCCTACCTCTGCTTTATCTGATGATACTCCAGTGAATATTCATAATGTGATTAATAATCCACCTGATTATTTGTTAAAGAAATGGGAATGGAAAGAAAATAATTTACCACAAATTAATGAGCAAACAATATTTTCATTAAAGGAAAAGAAGAGTTTTTCTTATTCACAAATCATCTTAAAACTTCTCTCTAATCCATCAATAGCTTCTAAAAGATGGATTTATGAACAATATGATTCTCAAGTGCAGGCAAATACAGTTTTTAAACCTGGAGAATCAGATGCAGCTGTAATAAGACTAAGAGAACAAAATGAAAAAAATAAAAATAAAGTTTTTTCAGGTGTTGCCGCTTCAGTTGACTGTAATAGTAGATGGGTGTCTCTTGATCCTTATAGAGGAGCTATTGCTGCAGTTGCAGAATCTGCAAGAAACGTAAGTTGTGTTGGGGCTGAGCCAGTAGCAATTACAAATAACTTAAATTTTTCTTCTCCTGATACTGAAATAGGATATTGGCAACTTTCATCTTCATGTAATGGAATTTCAGAAGCCTGTAAAGCTTTAGAAACTCCTGTGACTGGAGGAAATGTTTCCTTATATAATGAATCAAAAAATAAAGATAATGAAATTACTCCTATTAATCCTACTCCAGTCATTGGAATGGTTGGCAAGATAGATAATGTTGAAAAAGCTATAAGTAGTGAATGGAAAAATATTCACGATCAAATTTGGTTAATTGGTTCTTTTAAATCAGAAACAACAATTGCAGCTAGTTCTTATTTGGAATATTTTCATGGGGAAATTTTAGGTCGGCCTCCAAAAATAGATTTGGTGGATGAAAAGTTATGCCAGAATTTTTTAAGAAATGCGATTGTAAAAAGTTTTGTAGTTTCTTCTCATGATATTAGTGATGGGGGTTTAGCTATAGCTTTAGCAGAGTGTTGTATTT
>CACGNA010000032.1 GCA_902574425.1 uncultured Prochlorococcus sp.
AAACATTGACCAGCAATTATCTCAACTTGAGCAGGAGGGGCAGCAAATAGTAAATAATATTAGATCCCAATCGGTTAATCCTCTAGATCCAAGGGTTCAAGAACAGGTTGGTCAGGTGCAACAACAAGTTGCAGCAAAACGAAATGAAATTGAAGAACAAAAAAGAAATCTACTTCAACAACAGAGTCAGGTTCGCGAATTAAAAATGGACGAAATTGTTGATCAAGGGCAAGTGGATAGTTTCTGTGATGTCACTGTAGGCGATAATCTTATTGAAAAAATGCAAGTCTCGATTACTGTTAAAGATGGAGTTATTCAATCTATAGATAATAATTAAAGAAAAGATTTAGTATTTTTGATAAAAATAAGTAAATCTTAATTGAGAAAAGTTTTAAATTCTTATCGACCTAAATTATTACTTTCTTAATTTTTAAGAGTTCCCACTGCGAAGATGATTTCGTATAATTAGTACAAGGGTTAAAAGGGTTTTTAATCATAAAAACTTTAGAAAGTTTGTTAGTAATCCCTTGAAACTTATGCAACAACAATTTTCTTATGTCTCACGAAATATTTATGCCTGCCTTGAGTTCTACTATGACGGAGGGCAAGATTGTGGAATGGTTGAAAAATCCGGGAGATAAGGTTGAAAGAGGGGAATCTGTCTTGGTTGTTGAATCTGACAAGGCAGATATGGATGTTGAATCTTTTCAAGATGGATATCTTGCAGCAGTTTTAATGCCTGACGGCAGCACTGCACCGGTTGGAGAAACTATTGGTCTCATTGTTGAAAATGAGGATGAGATAGCTTCTGTTCAAGAACAAAATAAAGGGAATCAACCCGCAGTCTCCAGTTCAGATCAACTTGAATTGGGAAGCAATAAAACCGAAGAAAAACCAGAGGTCCAAAATGAAATTGTTGAAAAAGAAGAAAAAGAAGTCGCCATAAAGAGTGAAAAGCCAGCCCCATCTTTTAATAGTGACCAAATTAGTGCTGCTACAAGTAATGTTTCTTCAAGGGTAATTGCATCTCCAAGAGCTAAAAAACTTGCCTCTCAAATGGGTGTTGACTTAGCAAAGGTTCATGGATCTGGACCTCATGGAAGAATTCAAGCCGATGATATTTTAAAAGCTAATGGTCAACCTGTCTCCATACCATGGATAGGAGAGGGTGGTTCTCCTGCAAGTATTCCCGGTGCAAATTTACAGGTTGAAAGCAAGCCAGAAACATCAGGAAACAGTTTTGGTAATCCTGGAGAAACAGTTCAATTTAATACTCTTCAAAAAGCGGTAAATAAAAATATGGAATCTAGTTTAGATGTTCCATGTTTTAGGGTTGGATACTCTATCAACACAGATAAATTAGATAATTTCTATAAAAAGGTAAAACAGAATGGAGTTACTATGACTGCTTTACTTGTAAAGGCAGTTGCAAAGACACTTAAGAAACATCCTCAAGTTAACTCAAGTTTTTCAGAAAATGGAATTTCTTATCCAGAAAATATAAATATTGCTGTTGCTGTCGCGATGGAAGATGGTGGACTAATAACTCCAGTATTAAAAGAACCATGCAATACTGATTTATTTGAATTATCTAGGGAATGGAAAGATCTCGTAAAAAGATCAAGATCAAAACAATTAGAACCTGATGAATACTCAACGGGAACATTTACCTTATCTAACCTTGGTATGTTTGGTGTTGATAGATTTGACGCAATACTACCACCAGGGACCGGTGCGATCTTAGCGATAGCATCATCGAAACCAACTGTTGTAGGAAATAGTGATGGTTCAATATCTGTTAAAAAAATAATGCAAGTAAATCTAACAGCTGATCACAGAGTTATCTATGGAGCTGATGGTGCTTCATTCTTAAAAGACTTGGCTTACCTGATTGAAAATGAGTCAGAGACACTTGTATCTTAAATTTAATTGATTTCTCAAATTAATAATCAAGAAAGTGATCATAAGCTTGAAGCTTATAATTACTTTCTTGATCCTTCATTAATTGCTAGTAAACCTTCTGCAATTAGGCATGAATCAAGATTGATGATAGTTAGAAATAGTGTTTTAGAAGAAGACTGCTTAACTAATAAATTCACCAAGAATCTTTTAGATGAATTTAGAGAAGGCGATCTTGTAGTTGTAAACAATACTAAAGTAATGAAAGCTAGGTTAAAGGTTGAATTAGAAAATAAGACATTAGTCGAATTATTAGTTTTAGAAAGATCCCATGAATGTGTTTGGTTATGTTTGGCAAAGCCAGCGAAAAAGTTAAAAATAAATAGAAAATTAAAATTAAAATCTCTTTTGGCACAAGATATTGATTTGATGGTTGATGGGGTTGATGAAGAAACTGGAGGGAGATTTATTAAATTTCCGGAAAAAATAACTGGTCTTAATTCAATGAATGACCTTCTTGATAAATACGGGGAAATCCCTCTCCCTCCTTATATAAAAAATTCCGAAGAAGAATCTTTTCATGAGAAAAGTTATCAAACTGAGTATGCAACTAATCCGGGGGCAGTTGCTGCACCAACAGCTGGTTTACACTTAAGCAAAAGTCTTATTTCCAATCTAAAAAAAAAAGGAGTAATAATCTTACCGATAACTTTGCACGTGGGTTATGGAACATTCAAACCAATTGAGCAAGAAGATTTAAGTAACTTAAAACTTCATAAAGAATGGGTAAGTGTTAATAAGGAAGTAGTGGAGGAAATAAAAAGAATAAAGAAAACAGATAGAAGAATAATTGCTATTGGTACAACTAGCGTAAGAGCTCTTGAAAGTTGTTATTCTCACGAAATTAATGACTGTATTCCTATAGCTAAGTACGTGGATTTAGTAATTAAGCCAGGTTATAAATTTAAGGTAGTTGATGGATTATTAACTAATTTTCATCTTCCTAAAAGTTCATTATTACTACTAGTAAGTGCAATGATTGGTAGAGAAAGATTATTAGATTTGTATAAAAAAGCCATAAAAGAAAAATTTAGATTTTTCTCTTATGGCGATGCTATGTATATTTCACCAGATTCATTACTGGAGAAAAAATAGATTTAGGCTTTGACTGGTTCTTGAATGATTCCGCTTGGAACTTCAGTAAACATAATTGATGATAAATATCTCTCTGCTAAATCAGGTAGAACAACTACGATGGTTTTCCCCGCATATTCATCTTGTTCAGCTAATCTAACAGCAGCAGCAGCAGCAGCTCCACAAGATATTCCTACTAATAGACCTTCTTCTTTTGCTAATCTAAGAGCCATCTCGATTGACTCGTCATTTGTTACCTGTTCAACCTTATCAACAATTGATAAGTCAAGGTTCTTAGGAATAAATCCTGCTCCAATTCCTTGAATTTTATGTGGTCCAGATTTAACCTCTTCTCCATTCATTGTCTGTGTAATAACAGGACTATGTGAGGGTTCTACAGCTACAGAAGTAATATTTTTACCCTTCTCTTGTTTAATGTATCTTGAAACTCCTGTAATTGTTCCGCCAGTTCCAACCCCTGCAACTAAAACATCAATTTCACCATCGCAATCATCCCAGATTTCTGGTCCAGTAGTTTTGAAATGAATCTCAGGGTTTGCTGGATTATCAAATTGACCTGGCATGAAATATTGCGAAGGATTACTTTCTGCAATCTCTTTAGCCTTAGCTATTGCTCCAGGCATGCCTTTAGATGCCTCTGTTAAAACAATTTCAGCCCCCAACACTGCCATAACCCTTCTTCTTTCAATTGACATGGATTCTGGCATTGTAAGGATGAGTTTATAACCTCTTGCTGAAGCAGTAAAAGCTAGAGCAATTCCTGTATTTCCAGAAGTTGGCTCAACAATAGTTTTGTCTTTTGTAAGTTTCCCACTTTTCTCTGCATCCCAGATCATGTTGGCGCCAATCCTACATTTGACACTATAAGCTGGGTTTCTACCTTCAATTTTTGCAAGTACTGTAGCTTTCGCGTTTTTAGTAACTGATTTTAATTTTACTAATGGAGTGTTTCCAATAGCAAAACTGTTGTCCTCATAAATTTTTGCCATTTATATATTGAGAAAATATATTTTAATACTAACTATTATTCAGAAAAAGAGTATATAAGTTTCTATACGGTAAATACTAGGAATTTAGAAATTATTTAGTGCTTCAGAAAAGGTTTTCCATAATTGCTCTTGGTCTTCTAATCCAACTGATACTCTAATAAGGTGCGAAGGTATACCAAAACTTTTAGCCCAATCCAACTCGTCATAATGAGCTAGTAAAACATAAGGACAAACTAGAGTAAATTTTGTACCTAAACTAGGTCCTTTAGATACTTGTAGAGAATCATAAAAATTTTTAGCTTTGTTCAATCCTCCATTTAATTCAAAAGATAATAAGCAGCCGTATCCTCCATCAGAAGTAAGTAAAGAATTAAAATTTGGACAATTTTCAGGATGGAAAATATTTTTAATCTCGCTATGGGTCTCTAATCTTTTTTTTAATTCTAAACATGCTTTATTTTGTTCAAAAACTCTTTGATTTACATCTCTACTAACTTTCTCTAGATAAACTATATCTCCATCGGAAAGTATTGGAAGATTAATCTCGTTTAATGCATTTCTAAACTGATCAATCCATTTGCTTTTTGGATTTAGTATTAATGATCCGGCAAGAATATCACCACTACCTGAAAAAATTTTTGTAAGTGAAGTAAAAACTATATCTGAATGTTCTAGGGAATTTATATTTAAATTCGAACCAATGGTATCGTCAACAATTAAGGGAATATTTAATTTTTTTGCTATTTTTGAAATTTTTTTAATGTTTACACATTTGAGCATTGGATTACTTGGTAGTTCAATAATTAATGCTGATGGATTGATTCTTTTGATTTCTAATTCAATATTCGCGCAATTTTCTTCTGTAATTAACTTGGCTCCATGAAAAATATTCATTGGTAATTTAAGTACATCTACATATGGAAAACCAATTTGGAGTGTTGGTTTAGCTGGAAATAATTTATATATGATTTCTAATGATGTATGCAATGCAGACATTCCAGATGAAGTTAAGTGAATATCATTACAGTTGATTTTTGTAGATTTAGAAATTCTATTTTTTATTCTTTGAGAACATTCATTTACGTAAGATTTTGGAGGGCAATCTTCAAGACCTAATTCTATAGCAGCAGCTCTTGAAGATAGACCAAGACCAGTATGTTGCCAAAAATATTTTGCATAAATACTTCCTTCTTTTTCAGTTATTAAGAAAGCTAAATTATCTCTTTTTTCTATTAATGAGAATTGTTCAGAAGTATTTTTATCAATGTATTTTTTAGCTTTAAAAGCTATGCTTTCATTCGGATATGGCCAGATACTTTTATTGTTGTAGTAATTTTCCTTTTTTACTTTTTCGCATAATCTTTTAACTATGGGGTTTAGCCCGAACCGTGGGTAAATGGACTTCAATAATTTCATGCATTCTTGATTTTTTTCCTCGTAATTTATTACATCATTCCAAGTTGGTAATGCTACAGAAACGGCATGAATACTATCAGGAATTGCATATCCCAACTCTAAATTTTTCCATATAGGGTTTTTAAGTAAATCTCTCAATTTTCAGAATTTATTTAAAGCAAATAAAATGTCCGAGATTAAATCGTTTGTATCTTCACATCCAATTGATAATCTGACAAGAGCATCATCTATCCCTAGTAGATTTTTTGTTTTGTCATCAACAGAAGCATGAGTCATTGTTGCGGGGTGACAAATTAAACTTTCAACTCCTCCAAGGCTTTCTGCTAGCGAGAAATATTTGAGAGATTTGCAAAATTTAAAAGTATCCTCTTTATCTAAATTTAATTTTAGGGTGATCATCGAACCTCCGGATTTCATTTGCGCTTTTGCTAAATTAAATTGCGGATGTTCTTGATTAAAAGGGTAAATTACTTTACTAATTATTTTATGATTCTCTAATTCTTCAGAAATAAATTCTGCACTTTGAGTTTGTTGTTCGATTCTTAAAGGAAGAGTTTTTACTCCTCTCGTAATGAGCCAACTATCAAAAGGAGATGGTTGCAGCCCGAGAGCTTTCTGAGAGAAAAGCATTTTACTATTCCATACCTCATTATTTGTCAGTACTGCGCCGCCAAGTGCGTCACTATGTCCATTAATGAATTTTGTTGTGCTTACAAGCGATAGTGTTGCGCCAAGGTCCAATGGTTTTTGAATTAGTGCTGTAGAAAAGGTGTTGTCTACTACTACTGGTATTTGGAGTTTATTCGCTTCATCACAAATCGCCTTAATATCAATTACTTTCAAAAGTGGATTAGTTGGACTTTCTAGCCATATCAAGGTTGGCTCGAAGTTTGAAATCTTTTGGATATTATTTTTGTTTGTAAAATCTGTGTATAAAACTTCTAGCCCAAATTTCTTGAAAATTTTTTCGAACATCCTCACTGTACAACCATAGAGATTTGACTCGCAGAGTATCTTGTCGCCTGATTTCAGTGTTGATGTAATTGCAGTTACCGCACTAATTCCAGATCCAAAAACTGTACAGTATTTAGAATCTTCTATTGATTTAAGTATGTTTTCTAGAATTCTAAAGTTTGGATTGCCTGATCTGGTGTAGTCGAAATTTTCTTTATTTCCATGTTTGAAAGTAGATGTAGAAAAAATAGGAGGCATAACGCATCCAGTCTCTTCCGCAAATGTTCCCCCATGGTGAATTGATAAGGTCTTAACACCTGGCTTTTTTATATTATTTTTCTTATTTCCCATTATTTTTAAAAATAAGAATTGAGTTAAATCTCTCATTTTTAAAAATGAGAGATTTAATAATCCAAAGAAAAGTTGAATTAAACTTTTCTTGAATAATATTCAACAACTAATAGTTCGTTTATTTCAAGAGCCACCCACTCTCTATCGCATTTCCCATTTATTTTTCCTGTTAATTTAGCTTTGTCTAAATCAATATGTGGGGGGACATTTGCTAAACCAGGGAATTCTATATTTCCTTCAACAAGTTTTTTACTTGCTTTGTTTTCTTTAATTGAGATTACATCACCTGATTTACATTGATAACCAGCAATGTCAAGAACCTTCCCATTAACAGTTACATGGCCATGATTTACTAATTGTCTTGATCCTGGAATGGTGCCTCCAAAACCTAATCTAAAACAAACATTATCTAGTCTGTTTTCTAAAAGTCTTAGTAGGTTTGTTCCTGTAGATCCTTCTTGAGCTCTAGCTTTTTTTATATAACGAACGAGCTGTTTTTCAGAAACACCGTAATTGAACCTTAGTTTCTGCTTTTCTTCTAGACGAATCGCATATTCTGATCGCTTGCGACGGGCTTGGCCGTGCTGACCTGGAGGATTAGACTTCTTTGAAGCTTTCCTAGTGAGACCTGGTAGTTCTCCCAAGCGACGCGTAACCCTTAACCTTGGGCCGCGGTATCTTGACATAATTTTAAATTAAATAGAAATTTGCAATAAATTTGGATAAT
>CACGNA010000033.1 GCA_902574425.1 uncultured Prochlorococcus sp.
GATCAAGAAATAATTTTACAATTACCAAGAAAGGGCCAATTAAATGATGGAGATATTCTTTCAACTAATGAATCCAATTTTTATGTAGAGATAATTGCCAAAACAGAAAATTTAATTGAAATAAGTTCAAAATCTAAAATTGAACTTATTAAAACTGCTTATCATCTAGGAAATAGGCACGTAGAAGTAGAAATTTCAGAAGACATTCTTCTAACAAAAAGTGATTACATTATTGAAAATATGCTTAAAAATTTTAATGTTGATATTGTAAATACCCAGAAAAAATTTTTTCCTGAAAGAGGTGCGCATAGTCATGAGTAAAAGTCACTTATTAAAATATTTATTAATAAGCCCTAACTTACCAGTTGGAGGATTTTGTTATTCGGAGGGAATGGAGAGTTATCTACATAATAAAAATTTACAAGACGAAAATTCGGTAAAAGAATTAATCATAAGTGAACTAAAAATTGGCCAGATCAGACTAGATGCAAAACTCTTACTTGATTTTTTTGATATTTTCAATGAGATAAACGACGGCAAAAATTTAAAAAGCAATTTGCAAAAGTTATTGAGTTTGGATAAGTGGATCCTCTCATCAAAGGACTCTATCGAGATGAGAGAACAACAAACTCAAATGGCAAAATCTCTCTTTGATTTAACCAAAGAATTTGGATTTGAATATCTATATGAAAATAATACAAAAAATTCCTGGCCATTATCTTGGAGTTGGGCTTGTTATTGTTTTGAAATTGCGAAGTTAGAAATGGTTGAGAATTTTTTCTATGCTTGGAGTGCCAACCAACTAAGTGCAGCATTAAGGATTATTCCTATTGGTTCAACAAAAGCACAATTAATTCAGCGAGACTTATTAGCAATAATTTCAAAAGTTTCTAAAGAAATCATGGACAAAGAAATTGATGACATCTATTTTGGCAATGTAGGTTTAGCTATGGCACAACAAAATCATAATGACCTATATACAAAACTTTTTAGAAATTAATTTATGAGCAGTAAATTGAGAGTTGGAGTTGCTGGGCCTGTAGGTTCAGGAAAAACTGCATTAGTAGAGACTCTATGCTTAAGCCTGAAAAAAAATTATGAGATAGCAGTTGTCACAAATGATATCTACACCAAAGAAGATGCTAACTTTCTTATAAATAAAAAAGTTTTAGAGGATGGAAGGATTATTGGTGTAGAAACAGGAGGTTGTCCTCATACAGCGATCAGAGAGGATTGTTCTTTAAATAAAAATGCAGTTTTAGATTTAGAAAATAAATATAATCCTTTAGATTTTATTTTTGTAGAAAGTGGAGGTGATAATTTAGCATCTAGTTTTAGTCCAGAACTTGTAGATTTATCAATTTATGTGATTGATGTATCTGCTGGAGACAAAATTCCTAGAAAAGGAGGACCAGGAATAACAAGGTCAGATTTATTATTAATAAATAAAATTGACTTAGCAGATATGGTTGGTGCAGATTTAAAAATCATGAAAAGTGATACGGAATTTATGAGAAAAGGGAAACCTTGGTTTTTTACAAACCTAAGTAGCGGCAAAGGAGTTGAAGAAATAACTCAATTTTTAGAATCACATATACCCAACAATTGAAACTAGAGAAATAATTATTTGTTATATATTGGATTCAACAAAAAGTTACTACTGATACAAAACGAATTCCCACTCATTAATAACTTTTAATTTATCCCCTTAATCAGGGTCAATTACCTAATTTAAAAGAATTCATGAGAATTTCAAGGAGAATTTTGGCAGGATTAGCTACTGCCTCACTTGCTGTAACAGCGACATCCTGTGGAGGCGGTTCTGGTTCCGCTTCATTTGATAACGAAATAACGGTCGGCATTTTGCATTCCTTAAGTGGAGTTATGTCAATTTCAGAAAAAACACTTGTGGAAACTGAAAAAATGGCCATAGCTGAAATCAACGCGGCTGGTGGAATAAATATTGATGGCGAGAGCTATAAGATTAACTACGTTGTAGAAGATGGAGCTTCAAACTGGCCTTTATTTGCTGAAAAGGCAGGCCAAATGATAGATGCAGGATATCCTGTCATATTTGGAGGCTGGACATCTGCTAGTAGAGATGCAATGGAGCCAGTCTTTGAATCAAAGAAAGGATTCCTTTATTACCCAATTCAATATGAAGGCAGGGAATGCTCTAACAACATAATGTATACGGGTGCTACACCTAACCAACAATCAGAACCTGCTACTGATTTTATGCTTAATAGATCTGAAGCTGCAGGCAAGCCATTTTTCTTAGTTGGTTCAGATTATGTATTCCCAAGAACTTCAAATAGTATTACTAAAGCTCAACTAAAAGCTATTGGTGGAGAATGGGTTGGAGAGGAGTATTTAGACCTTTCAAGTAATGAAGTAGGTCCAATCATTGCAAAAATCAAAAAAGCCTTACCTAGTGGGGGAGTCATTATAAATACTCTCAATGGTGCCCAAAACGTTGCTTTCTTCAAACAGATCCAGGATGAAGGAATTACTCCTGAGAATGGATATTACGTAATGAGCTATTCAATAGCCGAAGAAGAGATCAAAACAATCGGGCCCGAATTTCTTGAAGGACATTATGCCGCTTGGAATTACATGATGGCAATTGATACTCCTGCCTCTAAAACATTCGCTACAAACTACAAAAAATTTACTAAAGATCCAGATGCTGTTGTAGCAGACCCTCAAGAATCTGCATATAACATGGTTTACCTTTGGAAAGCTGCTGTAGAGAAAGCTGGTACATTTGAAAATGCAGAAGTTAGAAAGGCTTTAGTGGGTACTACTTTCGACGCACCTCAAGGTCCTATCGAAGTTATGCCAAACCACCACATTTCACAAAAAGTAAGAATTGGTCAAGTTAACTCAGAAGGACAATTTACTATCCTTGAGACCTCAGATGACATTATCAAACCTCAAACTTGGAACCAATTCATTAAAGAGGATAAAGGTTTCGCTTGTGACTGGACTGATCCTGTTAATAAAGGACAGAAGTATAGGCTCTAAAAAATATTTTTTAAGGGATCTTTCAAAGATCCCTTTTTTTTTTAATCTCTTTAATTTACTTTAGTGGAACTTTTTGTAGACATACTATTTAATGGTATTTCATTTGGATCAGTTTATCTTATAGCAGCCCTAGGCCTAGCTATTGTTTTTGGACTAATGGGAGTTATAAATCTCGCTCATGGAGAACTAATAATGGTAGGTGCATATTCAACTTTTGTAACCCAATTATTATTTAAAGAACCATTTTTAAAACCATTTTTTGGTAGCTATATAATTGTTTCTATTTTTATAGCTTTTATTTTTAGTGCAACTGTTGGAATTTTATTAGAGAGATTAATTATAAAAAGACTATATGGTAATCCTCTAGAGACATTACTTGGGACATGGGGAGTTAGCTTATTCCTTCAACAATTTGTAAGGAGCTTCTCTCTTTCATTTGGGACTAGCGTTATTATTGCAATTATTTCTGGCGTATCATTAAAAAACTTTTTTCCAAAAAGAATTAAAGAAAGATTTAATGAAAAATATATAAGATTATCCAATTGGATTATTCCAATTTTTATTGGAATATTATCAAATAACTTTCTTGCAACAAATATACCAAGGATAAGAAGGCCTGATTCAAGACTCGTTGATGTAACATCCCCAAAATGGATGAGAGGACCATTTGAAATTTATGGAGAAAGCTTTCCAAAAACTAGACTTGTAATAATAGCCATAACAGTAATTTCAGTAATAGCAGTATTAATTTTCCTAAATCTAACGGAATGGGGAATAAGAATAAGAGCTGTCACTCAAAACAGATCAATGTCTGAATGTTTAGGTATATCTACAAAAAAAGTTGATACTATAACGTTTGGAATTGGTTCTGGCCTAGCAGGAGTTGCAGGTGTTGCAGTTTCTCTTCTTGGATCAGTAGGTCCAGATGTTGGACAATTGTATATAGTCCCATGTTTCATGGTTGTAGTTCTTGGCGGTGTTGGGAATATATTAGGAACAGTATTAGCCTCATTTGGAATAGGAATATTAACCGATATATTTGCTTCGGGAAGATTACTAACACTATTTCCTAACGCGCCTTCTTTTGTATTTAATACACTAAGCTTTTTTAGTACATCAAGTATGGCAGTTGTTTTAATTTTTTCATTAATAGTTATTTTCCTTCAATTTAAGCCACAAGGATTATTTCCTCAAAAAGGGAGGACGGTAGAATAATGAATCTCAAAAATCTTAAAGCCAAAAACTATATATGGGCAATTATTTCTTTTTTGATAATAATTATGCCATTTATTGTATCTGTTTCCAGATTAAAAATCCTAGGTAAATCACTAGCCTTAGGAATAGTGGCATTAGGAGTAGATCTAAGCTGGGGTTATACAGGTTTACTCAGTTTGGGACAAGGAATATTTTTTACATTAGGTGGTTACGCCATCGCTATGTATCTCCAATTAAATAGTTCAATTGGGTTGCCGAATTTCTTTAGTTTATATGATGTTAAAAGTCTTCCATTTTTTTGGGAACCTTTTAGATCTCCTTATTTTACTTTTTTTGCAATTTGGCTTATTCCAGCATTATTAGCATTCTTATTAGGATATTTAGTTTTTAGAAATAGGATAAAAGGAGTATATTTTTCAATCCTTACTCAAGCTGCTCTTTTAGTTTTCTATAACGGGATAAATAGCCAACAGAAATTAATCAATGGAACTAATGGTCTTCCAACACCAAATACAAAACTTTTCGGTTATTTAGTTGGAGACCCTTCAACACAAAAGTTCTTTTTTTATATTACGGCCTTATTATTATTATTAAGTTATTTATTTTGTAAATGGCTGGTAAGTAAGAGGTTCGGAAGGATTCTTCTAGCTATAAGAGATGACGAAGCAAGAGTTAGATTTAGTGGTTACAATCCTGTAGTTTATAAAACTATTATTTTTACTGTTGCTGGAATACTTGCAGGAATATCTGGCGCCTTATTTACTGTTCAAGCTGATTTAATTTCTCCTCAATATTTACTCCCACCTTTTTCAATAGAAATGGTTATTTGGGTTGCAGTGGGTGGTAGGGGGACTCTTATTGGGGCAGTTTTTGGAGCTTTTTTTGTAAGACTTTTTGCGAGTTTAGTTTCAAGCGCTGTTCCTGGTGCATGGTTATTTATTCAAGGTGGCTTATTTATTTTGGTAGTTACAGTTTTACCACAAGGTATTGTTGGTTGGATGAACGAGAATGGTCCAAAAACATTATTGATAGATATTAGCTTAAAACTAGATAATTTTGAAAAGAATTTCAAATTACTCCCTTCACCTCTTAAAAATCTCATAAAGATTTTAGTTAAAAAAAGTCTTACTTTTTCAAAAAAATCTGTAACCTACCCAAAATTAGATCATGCTGGGAAAGAGGAGGTTGAATTATGATAAAAAAGAATTTATTAGAGCTTAAAAATGTTAGTGTAAGTTTTGAAGGTTTTTTAGCTCTAAACAAATTAAATATATCTCTTAAACAAGGAGAATTAAGAGCTATTATTGGTCCTAATGGGGCCGGTAAAACTACTTTTCTAGATGTAATAACAGGAAAAGTAACGCCAAATTTTGGAGAGGTTTTATTTAACGGTAATTCATTAATAGGTAAAAAAGAACACAAGATAGCACGAGTTGGAGTTGGAAGAAAGTTTCAAAGTCCTAGAATTTTTGAAAATTTGACAGTTGAAGAGAATTTAGAAATTTCTGTAAGCCAAAGTGTATCGACTTTAAAAATAATTACAAATCAAGCAACTAAGGAAAAGAAACAAGAAATTGAAAAATTGCTTAATGTCATAAACTTAACAAATTCATCAAAAACAAAAGCTGGTTCACTGTCTCACGGCCAAAAGCAATGGCTTGAAATTGCTATGCTTCTTGGACAAAAACCTTCGCTCATGTTGGTAGATGAACCAGTAGCAGGTTTGACAGACGAAGAGACTGAGTTAACAGCAGACTTACTGAAATCCTTAGCAGGTATAAATACAGTTGTAGTTATCGACCATGACATGGAATTCATAAGGAGACTAGAAAGTGATGTAACTGTGTTAAATCAAGGCACAGTATTATGCGAAGGTAAAATGGAGCAAATCCAAAATGATCCTAAAGTTATAGAAGTTTATTTAGGTAAACAGGAGGATATAAGGAAATGACACTTCTAGAAGTAAAATCCCTAAATACCTACTATGGTGAAAGCCATATTCTAAGAAATGTAGACATGAACGTAAGATCTAGTGAGATGGTTTGTCTTATTGGAAGAAACGGTGTAGGCAAAACAACACTTTTAAAATCACTTATTGGATTATTAAAACCGAGGGGAGGCGATATCATATTTAAAGGTTCATCACTAATGAGAAAAGAACCGAATAGGAGAGCAAAATTAGGTGTCGCATATGTACCTCAGGGGAGAGAAATTATCCCATATTTAACAGTGGAAGAAAATCTCTTAATAGGACTTGAAGCTTTACCAGGAGGATTAACTAAAAATAAAAAAATTGATCCATTAGTGTATGACCTATTCCCAATCCTAAAAGACTTTCTACAAAGAAAAGGGGGAGATCTTAGTGGAGGGCAACAACAACAATTGGCTATTGCAAGGGCATTGCTGGGCAAACCTCAACTACTATTACTAGACGAACCAACGGAAGGTATTCAGCCAAATATAGTTTTAGATATTGAAAATGCAATCAATCAAATAATAAGAGATACAGGAATTGGTGTTTTATTAGTTGAACAACACTTGCATTTTGTAAGACAAGCCGATAGATATTATGCAATGCAACGCGGAGGTATTGTAGCCAGCGGAAATACTAGGGAGTTAAGTCAAGCAGTTATTGACAAATTCTTAAGTGTTTAAATAAATTATTTCTTTAAAATAACTAAAGAAATTTTAATTAACTTTCACATCTTATAAGGTCAATGCTGTTTGGATGTTCATTAATATACTTATTAAATTCCATCGCTAGTGTTCTAGCTTCGTAAGCATCAAAAGCATAAAAACAATTTTCTAATCTTATATTTTGAAAGTCACGATAATGAACAGTATA
>CACGNA010000034.1 GCA_902574425.1 uncultured Prochlorococcus sp.
AAGTAAAGAGAGAGGTTTACAATCTTCCAAATATATTGAATCTTATCCACTAATAAAAACCTTAAGATATGGAGAAAATCCTCATCAAAAGGCGTTTTGGTATGGTTTAAATAATATTGGATGGAACTCAGCAGAACAATTACAAGGGAAAGAGTTAAGTTATAACAATCTATTAGATCTTGAGTCAGCGCTTTCGACAGTTTTAGAATTTGGCTATGAAGAAAAAAATGATCTTACAACAAACACTTTTGCTTCAGTCATTCTAAAACACAATAATCCTTGTGGTGCCTCTATAAGTAATTCAGCCTCTGAAGCATTTTTGAATGCTTTGGAATGCGACCCAGTTAGTGCATTTGGAGGAATAGTGGCTTTTAATTCAAATGTTGATAGTGAAACCGCAATTAAACTCAAAGATATTTTCTTAGAGTGTGTCGTCGCTCCATCATTTGATGAAGAAGCTTTAGAAATTTTAAAAATCAAAAAGAATTTAAGAATTTTAAAGTTATCAAAAGATATACTTCCAAAAAAGAACCAAACTGCTACTAAATCAATAATGGGAGGATTACTCGTTCAAGAAACTGATGATATTGATGATAAAACTGAAAGTTGGATTTCAGTAACTACAAAAAATCCGAGTAATCAAATGAACTTAGATCTAAATTTTGCATGGAAAATTTGTAAACATGTAAAATCAAATGCAATTGTTATTGCGAAAGACCAAAAAACTATTGGTATTGGAGCTGGGCAAATGAATAGAGTTGGAGCAGCAAAAATTGCATTAAAAGCAGCTGAAGGATTATGTTCTGAAGCTGTTTTGGCTAGCGATGGTTTTTTCCCATTTGCAGATACTGTAGAACTTGCAAATGAGTATGGAATTAAAGCTATTATCCAACCAGGAGGAAGTTTAAGAGACCAAGACAGTATTGATATGTGTAATTCAAAAGGAATCTCAATGATATTTACGCAAAAAAGACATTTTTTGCATTAATTTATGTTGATTTTGGATAATATGTAATCTTGTTAGTCTTTCTAAATAGAGAAAGCCTGCCTGGACCTGCGCATAAAAAGTAGAGAGAAATAGCCCCATATATAAAGGACAATTCGAAGGCATAGTTGTGACCTTCAACTACTGCAAGAGGAAAACCTTCTAGTCCAGTATCTAGGATATGAAAATAAACCGCAAAGGCCATTGTGGAGAATAGTCCAAGAGAAGAAAGCCTTGCAAAAAGCCCTATAGCCAATCCTAAAGGGCAAACTAATTGAGTGATAGCTGCTCCAAAAGTCCAAATAACAGGATCACCTGGTAAAAATGGGAAGTACTTACCAACCACAAACTCTGCGAAACCCTCAGGATCCTGAAGTTTCTCTAAGCCATGATGAATCATCAAAGCACAAAACCCGATACGTAAAACAAAAATTGATATTTCTCCAAGGATATTTATTTCTGACCCTGAAGATGAATTGGCAACTACAACTTCAACTTTTTGTGGGGCTTTACTTCTATTCATACTGGCTGTTTGAATCTGATTAGTTTGTGTTTTGTCTTCCATACTGCATGATTTTTTTTATTATTCTAGTTAATAAAGTAGATCTTTAGGAAATAACTGAGTAATAAATTAAAAAAACTAAGCAAAGTTATAAATCATATCCCAAATTCATGAAGCGATATCAATTAACTTTTCAATAACATCCGCAACAACTTTATCAGGAGTAGATGCGCCTGAGGTAATTCCAACATTAATATTTCCACTAGGTAAAAAATTATTTTTAAGTTCCAAATCTGATCCTAATGGTTTATGTAATATTGAATTTTCTTCTACAGATATCCTTTCAGGCGTATCTATGTGAAAAGAAGCAATATTCTTAGTAATTGCTATTTCTTGTAAATGAGTAGTATTAGAAGAATTGAATCCTCCTATAACAACCAGAATATCGAGATCTTCATCAACCAAAGAAAACATTGCATCTTGTCTCTCTTCAGTTGCGTCACAAATTGTATTAAACGCCAAAAAGTGACTATTTAGGTTCTCTGGTCCAAATTTTTTTAACATAGTTTTTTCAAAAACTTTTCCAATTTCCTCGGTCTCACTTTTGAGCATAGTTGTCTGGTTTGCAACTCCGACTCTATCTAAATCTTTATCAGGATCAAATCCATTAGAACAAGCTTTAGCAAATTTATTCATAAACTCATTTCTGTTTCCTCTACCAAGAATATATTCAGATACATAATTTGCCTCTTCTAGATCAAGTACAACTAAATACTTTCCTGCAAATGAGCTAGTAGCAAGAGTCTCTTCATGCTTAAATTTCCCATGAATTATAGATGTAAAAACATGTTTTTTATGTTTCTCAACAGTATGCCAAACCTTAGAAACCCAAGGACAAGTTGTATCTATAATATGGCATCCTTTCTCATGAAGGAGTTTCATTTCTTGAACAGTAGCTCCGAAAGCAGGCAATATAACTACATCCCCATTAGAAACTAACGAAAAATCTTTAATTCCATTTTTAGCTGAAATGAATTTTACATTCATTTTTCTTAAATGGTCATTAACTGAAGGGTTATGAATTATTTCGTTTGTTATCCAAATATCCTCATTAGGGTAATGTCTTCTAGTTTCATAAGCCATAGCTACAGCCCTTTCAACTCCCCAACAGAAACCAAAAGCTTGAGCTAATTTTATGTTTAGTCTACCTTTTTGATAAGTAAAGCCATTGTCTCTAATAGAGCTAATCAAATCACTTTGATAAGCTTCTTCTAAAGCTTGAGCTCTTTTTGTAGGGGAGTCAAACCCCCTTCGGTTATATCTATCCGAATGATGAAGTGAGCGCCTAAAAGCTTGAGTGTCCATAATTAACTACTTTACTACAAAATTTAAAAATATTTTATTAAAGACAAAAAAAACCTGGCAAATTGCCAGGTTTAATAATTCTAAATAAGGATTCTATTTAGTTGAAGCAAATTCAGGATAAGCTTCCATTCCATGTTCTCCTATATCAAGACCTTGATTCTCTTCTTCTTCAGAAACTCGGATACCTCCGAATAATCCTCCAATGATAGACCAAGCGACCCAACAAGTTACAACAGTCCAGATAGCATAAGCTCCTGCACCTAAAGCCTGAATACCTAGCTGATCGATACCACCTCCATTGAAAAGGCCAATTCCTGCAGCGCCAGGATCCATGGACTCTACACCCCATAAACCTATAACTACAGTTCCCCAAACACCGCATACGCCGTGTACTGAGAAAGCACCAACTGGATCATCAATCTCAGCAGCATCTAAAGCTGCAACTGAGAATACAACAATAATTCCTCCTACCGCACCAGCGACCCATGCGCCTGCAAAGCCCATGTTTCCGCAACCGGCTGTAATACTTACAAGTCCTGCAAGTATTCCATTAATAATCATTGTGAGGTCAGGTTTACCTGAAGTTAGAGTTGAGAGTACAGTTGCAGCAATTGCTCCACCTGCTGCTGCTAATGTGGTTGTAACAGCAACGTATGCTACATACTCATCCATTGCAAGCTCTGAACCTGGGTTGAAACCATACCAACCAATCCACAATATTAGGGCCCCTAGTGTTGCAAGTGCCATACTGTGTCCTGGCATTGCCTGTGGCTTGCCATCTAAGTACTTACCAATTCTTGGTCCTAGTAACATAGCTCCTACTAGACCAGCCCATCCGCCCACAGAGTGAACGATTGATGAACCAGCAAAATCGATAAATTCTACTTTACCAACAGTGTTTAACCAGCCACCGTTCCACTCCCAGCTTCCTGAGATTGGATAAATGATACCTGAAAGAACAATTGCGAAGATAACAAACTCTCCAAACTTAACTCTTTCAGCGACTAGTCCAGAAACAATTGTTGCTGCAGTTCCAGCAAATGCTGCTTGGAAAAGAAAATCAACAGATGGGACTAATTGAACACAATCATCTCCGGCTAAACCTGCAGCACATTCTAGAGCCCCTGAAGGATCAGGATCTACAAAAAAACCGCCCCAATAGAATACTCCTTCAATAGGAGAGCTGCCACCATACATAAGGTTGTATCCAACAACCCAGTATGCTGTTACAGCTAAGGCAAATACAAAAAGATTTTTTGCAAGAATGTTTACAGCGTTTTTAGATCTACACATACCGGCTTCAACCATAGCGAAACCAGCGTTCATAAAGATCACAAGAATAGTAGCTACGAACAACCAAAGGTTGTCGGCTAAGAAAGAAGCCGCCTGAGGACCAGTTAAGTCACTTAGGCCAGTACCAGCCTTAGCAGCAAAAGTAAAAATACTTAAGCCAAATAAGGCCAATGGTACTGTGGCTAGCCAAATCAATGATTGATTTGTTCTAAAGCCACGAATGCTGCGCAAGAGAAGCATTGGCCCTTCAAGAAGACTTACTTCCTGAAGACGAGAACGCTTAGATCTTGGCTGCGATTGCAAAGCAGTGGTCATAAAAAATTTAAATTTACGAAAAAAACAGATTTCTGTTTCTCTTCATTTATAATTTTGCTCAGAAAACTTATTAGTGTCTAGTAGTCGTTGCTACTAATTTTATAGTTGCGCACTAAAAAATATTTGTTAAATTTAAAAACTATTTTTAAAAAAAATAAAAATCAATCACTTTAAATTTAATTTAACTGTTTTACTCCATGCCAAGAAACATGGTCAATATGAAATTCAAAGCCGCAAGGTATCGTTATCATTCCAGCGCTGGTTGCTTCTCTAAAAAGATTGCCATATAAGGGATCTGCATCATCTCCGGGGGCAAAGAAACAAGCATCTTTTCTCGTAATACAAGGCACTAAAATACTTTTACATTCAGGAATTAATTCCTTTAATTCTATAAGGTGTTTTTGGCCTCTTTTAGTTACTGTATCTGGAAATAGAGCAACATTGCCTCTAATCCAGGTCGTATTTTTAACCTCTATGTAAATGTTACGTTTATCAGGGTTTGAAGATTTAGGAGTCAAAAAAAAGTCAATTCTGCTTTTTTTATCTTTCCCGTAAGGGACTTCAGATTTAATTGTCTTTATTTCTCCAATCATTTCGTTCAGCAAATTTTTCTCAATAACCTTTTTGATGAGCTTATTTGCAAATAGGGTATTAATTCCAACCCAAACCTCATCATTTTTTGCATCTTCAACACATATCTGTTCCCAAGTAAAAGGTAATTTTCTTTTAGGAGAAGATGAAACACTTATTCTAACTTTCGCCCCTTCCTTCAAAATTCCCCTCATTGGACCTGTATTTGCACAATGTGCAGTCACTACCTTTCCACTTTCTAATCTAATTTCAGCGAGAAACCTCTTATACCTTTTAATTAAAACCCCTTCAATTAATGGATCAAATTCAATTATCCTCATATTCATAAAATTGTAATTAGCTAAAAAACAAATATAATTGAATCTTATTGAAGAATGTTTGAAAAAACAGTAAATGAATTCATATTTTAAAAATAATGTTTTCTCAATTTCTTTTGGCACTGGTCTTAGTAAATTGGTTGGTTTTACAAGAGAATCATTTATTGCTGCCGCTTTTGGCATAGGAATAACATATGACGCATTTAATTATGCCTATATTATTCCAGGCTTCTTTTTAATAATTATTGGTGGTATTAATGGTTCGTTTCACAATGCGGTAGTTGCAGTTTTAACTCCCATTAAAACTAGAGATAGTGGCATTGTGCTAACACAAGTAAGCATAAAACTAACTCTAATATTAATTTTATTGGGATTATTTATATACTTTAACGCAAGTTATTTAATTAATTTAATAGGTCCCAATTTAAGTAATGAAGCAAAATCTATCGCAACTTTACAATTAAGAATACTTACTCCTTGTATCCCTTTATCTGGTTTTATAGGTTTGAGTTTTGGAGCCCTTAATTCTAGAAATAAATTTTTAATCTCAAGTATTAGTCCAGCTATCATAAGCGTTACAATCATTTTTTTTATTTTTTTAAATTGGATTTCAAATAAAAACAATATAACTTTCCTTCCATCTTCCGCTTTACTTGCTTTTGCAACATTAGTCGGAACATTTATACAATTTTCCATTCAAATCTGGGCAATAAATAAAATTGGCTTATTAAGATTTAATTCCAATTTTGATTCCTTTATCAAAGAAGAAAAAAGAATTCTTAATCTAATTCTGCCTTCAGGTATTTCTTCTGGCCTTGGTCAAATCAATGTATATGTAGATATGTTTTTCGCTTCAAGCTTTCAAGGAGCAGCATCAGGCTTTGCATATGGTAATTTTCTTATACAAGCACCACTCGGTATCTTATCAAACTCTTTAATTTTGCCGCTATTGACAAAATTTTCAAAATTAAAAGCAGATAAAAAGTATGTAAAGTTAGGAAAACATTTGACTGTAGGAATAGAGTATTGTTTTTTAACAACTATTTTCTTAACTGCCTTTTTTATAACTTTCAATAATCAAATAGTACAATTAGCCTTTCAAAGAGGAGCTTTTGATTTCAAAGCAGTTAACGAAGTAAGAAAAATTTTAATTGCATATTCAGTTGGTATCCCTTTTTATCTTTACAGAGACCTATTAGTAAGAACTTATTATTCAATTGAAAAAACTAAATTACCTTTCAAATTGTCTCTCTTAGGAATTTTACTGAATATCTTTTTTGATTGGGTTTTGATAATAGTTTTGGCACCTTATAACTTGGAAATTGAAGGAATAATTTTATCTACAGCAGCAGTCAACTTTATCATTTGCAGTATTCTTTCTATTAATCTAAAAAATCACAATCTCCGTTTACCTTTTTCACTTTTAATCGTAAAGATTTTCTTGATTTCTTTATCAGCTTTAATTACAGGCTATACTTGTTTTTCAATTTTTCAAACTGTGCCTCAACTCAATACGTTTATTGAAAAACTTTTTGTTTTAATACTTGAGTCATTAA
>CACGNA010000035.1 GCA_902574425.1 uncultured Prochlorococcus sp.
TTCCAATAATATTTTTTATTTTTTTTTCTAATAATTATTTAAAGGCAGCTGGGATAAATTGTTCATCGCCAGTTCACAAAAATAAAAAAATATGTAAAGGTCAATCAAAAAAAGAATCTAAAATTGATCCCAAAGAACTTATTGGAAAAGTAACTGTTTCAATAGTTGGAATAAACGGAGATAAGTATCCTGGATCAGGTGTAATTGTTAGAAAAGAAGAAAATATTTACAGTGTTTTAACTGCTGCTCATGTTGTTTGTGATTTGAACAATCAATCTGTGGATACTGAAGAATTTGAGGTAAAAACATTTGATAATTTTGTGCATGATTCATATGGAGGCTCAAATTTGAATGTTAAATGCCCTCCAATTTTGAAGGGACAGAAAAAAATGAGTAGTACATTTTGCAGTGCACCAATAAGTAAAGCTTATCCTTGGCCAATAGATATAGCTGTTTTAAAGTTTAAATCAGATAACGAATATATTGTTGCTGAACGTTCAAGTTCTATTAAACGATATGGTAATGATGTGTATGTTTCAGGATTCCCAAAATCTGCAAATGGCGAACTTGTTATCAGAAAAAGTCAGGGAACTATAGATATACCCCCATCATCTATTAATGAAACTTGTAAAGGATATGGTTTGAGATATCTCGCTCAAACTGAAAATGGCATGGATGGAGGAGGTGTCTGGTCAATGAAGGGAAAACTAGTTGGTATCCATGGGTATCGCGAAGTTAGTAGAGAGGATGACCTTGTATTAAGTCGAGGAAGCCATGGAACCGGAATCCATATTCCATATTGGAAAGAGTTGGTTAATCCTTTTGATCCTTCTAAAGGATTTCCAGAAAATCTTGAAAAGAACAATGGTGAAGATGATGTATCTGCATTAATAAGTAGAGCGAAGGCGTTTATAAACATTGCTAGAACAGAAAAAATTAATAATAACCCTAATTTCATCATTGAGGAGGCATCAACCCCTGTATTAGAGGGCCTAAAAAGAGCAGAAGACATTGATGGTAGACAACCTCTGATCCCGGCACTGATAGCTCAGATTTACATTCGTAGATATGAAGATGGATCTAAACAAAAAATATATTTAACCAAAGCTCTTGATAATATTAATAAGGCGATCAAACTACAAAAACCTGCGTTTTTGTCTTCAAAAGATTCTTATGATGGAACATTTCAAAAGATAAGAGCTTATGTACATTTTTTATACGGTGAATATATAAATAATCAAGAGTCTATACTTTCATATCGTTATGCTATTAAGAATATTGATGAAAGGTTGTCCTTAAAGCCTGATGATGTTGCATCATGGAAAGATAAAGCTAAATATCATTTTTCTGCTAAGGATTTAGGTGGAGCTTACTCTTCTCTAATTAAGGCCTCAAAATTAGCACCGAGTGATCCAAGTATCTTTATTGATATGGGAATTATTTTGGCGAATAATAGGGAAAATGGAAAAGCTTGTGAAGCCTTTAATAGAGCAGTTAAGTTGATTGATAAAGGATTGTTAAGCCAAAATAGAGGCGTCTTAGCCAAAGATTTAAAAAAACAAAAGAGCCGTTTAGATCCCTGGAAAGATTATTTAGGTTGTTAAAGAAAATAATGCGTATATGTGTGTTTTGATTAATTAATTTTCTTTATAGGAAATTAATTTAACTTGACCAATAGTTAATCAATAGGTCAACATATTAAAATAGTTTATAGTCATTATGGCTCGCACATTATTAGCTTCAGCTTCAGCTTTGATTCTTGTTGGGACATTAGGAGTTGGAGAGGTATTCGCATTCGGAGTTCCAGGGGGTGGAAAACTCCCTGGACTTGGAGGAGGAGGAGGAGGTACAGACTCTATTACTGCTAAAGCTAAGAAAAGGGCTGCGAAAAAGATTTTGAAGGATGTTGGAAAAGTTGCCTTTAGGGGAGGAAAAATTGTTGCATCTAAACAAAAATGGGCATGCGATAAACTAGCTAAAGCTCAAAAGATTGTTATGGCAATTAATAGTGCTGATCTCACAGAACAAGTTTCTGATTTGCGTAAAACATTATATTGTGGGATTACAGATCCTATCCCCGCAGAATTGCTAGCACCAGAAGAGATTAAAGGAGATGAAACTGAGAATTTTGCATCTTAACTTAGAATTACTTAATTATTAATTCAGATCAACAAGACTTGATTTAAAAAGATAGGTTAATTATTTATTGGTAACATTCAGCTTTTCTAATCAAACTTGCTCCTCCACCAATAGGACCTGGTTTTGGAGCCATCCATTCTCCTGAATTAGAAGTGTTTATTTTTCTAAATACGGAACTAAGATTAGCTTTACAACTAACAGCAATCCATCCATAATCAGACTTTCTTGAAACATAGGGATTATTTTTAGAGGAATGATTTTTCTGATAAAAATATGCAGCTAATATAAAATCTGATTTTTTTTGTGTATTCGAATTATATTTAAATTCACTAGAGCTGTTTTTATATAAAGTAAGCCAATTACCTTCATGGCTAGAAGCTGGATATGAAGGCTTCTCGATATCCCATAAATATTTAGTTGCTGATGTATATCCCCAGAGTGGTGCGGCATCTGTTTTCTTACAGTGGAACTGCGCTATCTCTTCAAAGCTGCTTCCTTCTACAAGGCTGTTCCAAGCACCTCTTTGAGACATTTGTTTTCTTTTTCTTAGAAAGTAATCCTTATTTCGACAATTAATGTCTAAACGACCAAGTATTTGTTTATTCCCTTCTACCAACTTCATCTGCATTCTGAATGAATCATTGTTTAGCGGCTCATAACTTAATAGATTTATCCATTGTGTAATATTCCCATAATTATCAACTCCTACAGATTGCCATTCAAAACTTTTTGTATTGGCGAACAATTTTTCAGGGAAGTTTAAATAGTAAAAAAGTAAAATACCAAAAATTGTGTAGAGTTTTTTCTGAATGTTCATTAACTAGTGAATTTGTTCATTACTTTAAATATTTTATTATTGTCTTTAAACAGAAACAAGTTATTAATTAAATTTCTAAAAACGGATAATCGAGAATATCCAAACTTATCCATGAAAGTTAATAAAAAAAAAGATTACTGTCTCTTCTCAGAACTGATTCGGAACTGTATGTCAAGTTATTCTCTAAATTGCTGATATAACTTCAACACAAACTAATTTTCAAGACTAGAGCCTTAAACCACTCCACCACCTCTCAAAAGGTTATACAGTTTTGTTGAACTTAAAAACCATAATATAAGAAATTAGTCATAGTATATAAATTCAAAGATTTAAAAATTATTTAAAGAAACTAGTTTGAAAGAAGAATTTTTATTAATAATGATCAGTTAAATCGTTATAAAAGTCTGATATTAATCACATTTAGTCCATAAATTAAGTCCAAATTATTAGTCCGAACCCAAAATTTTATCCAAAGTTGACATTTTGTTGAAATAAACCAAATAAATTGTTGCCAACTATTGCGGCGATTATTAAAACGAAGGCAACTATTGCGAAAAGAGCACTTACATCTTTTATGTCATAAGGAGCTTTGAATAAAGGTTTCTGATCTGCCATGGTAATCAAGTCTATAGATGCCTATCAAATTATATTATTTTAATAATTGAGAGGAGTATTAAGTAAGTTTTCTTGAAGGTATTTTGCCTCCACTTTATAAAAAGTTTGTTTCTACATAGATCCATGAGACTATCTTTCACTTTGAATTTCTGAATGCCATATTAAAGATCTTTTGAAAATGAAAGATTCCAATTTTAGAAGAATTGCTACTAAGTCCCATCCCGAAATATATAATACTTAGTTTTTGAATTTTAAAATTGGACATTAAAAAAACCACTTGAAGTGGCTTTTTTATTTATTGGGGAAATGAACTAGCTTGTATAAGCTTTCCCTCTGTAAGTTAGTTGGTTATGTTGCTTCTTAGCAACTTCTTTGCTCTGGACGTACTTTTGTCCTCTGTAAATTAGAGTCATTTTTTAAGCTCCGGTTTCGCTCAAGTCCCCGTTCCATGGCTTAAGTCGATTTGCGGCTTGCTAAACGCAAGTTGAACGTTTTGGTAGCGGTTGCTACAAATTTATAATAACATCCAAAAAAAATATTTGTCTAGGTCGTTATTAAAAAAAATAATATCTTAATGTTTACTTTACTAGTTAAAAATATTTAAGTTTTTTCTTATTCCGTTTCCTGCAGGTTACATTTTGTTCGTTTTTGGGAAGTATTTTTTATTTAATTAACTTTTAAATGTAAAATTCTGAATATTATAAAATTTGTTTTATGTTTTCTAGAAGCAAAAAACCTACAGTAAAAAGATCTAACTCTGCCAATACTCAATGGACTCCATTATTTGCTGAATTATTGCCTTTCGCAAACAGAATGGATGAGAAGGTTCAATTGGTAAATGCTTTGGCTTTTACTTTTATTATGGGATTCTCAATTTTTGGAATTGCTCTTTGGAGACTTTCAGCTCTCACCTAATTATTTAATTTTTGCAAAGCATTAATTTTTGATTCTTTGTTTTTAATTATTGTCACTAACCATCTAGAGGCAAGTCCCCTGGATATTGATCTATTTTTTAGGAATCTACATATATAGATATGTAGATTTTTTTCATTTTTGGAGTTAAATTTTTCTTCAAATTCCAATATATCCTTTTCTGATGTTCTTTTTCTTAGCTCATCCACTAAGGCATGACTATGGGAATCATTAAATAAGTTCCCAATATTTAAGCTTAATGTCATAAATAATATATGTCCCTATTTAAGAGGTAGCCATAAATTAAATTTTTAAAAACTATTTTATCTTTTTATTTACAAATGATTTTAAAATTAATTTTTCGGTTTAGCCAGAGGAAGAAGGCACTTGTCTGAATCACAACCTGCTGGACCTGCTTCAGATAGTTCTCCAACATCATATTTATTAAGAGCGTCAAAGAAATCGTTATTAACTTTCCTTTCTATTACTTTATTTTGCAATGATATATATTCCTCTTTACTTATTGGTTCAAAAGGTAATCTCGGGAAAGTAGCATTAGCACTAAATCGAGCTAGCAATGCCGCCGAAATATATCCTTCATTATTTTCTATTGCATTATGAATGGCCTTAGCTAAATCCTCGATTTCATTTTCTCTAAATTCTACGGTTGCAGATGTATTATGCTCTGTGTAAAATTTCTGCACTTGCATGTAAAAATCAAATTGAGCTAATGCTGAAAAATTATTGATATCTATCTGGTCTGCACCATCAATATTTGCCCAGCTAACTTCTGTAGGGATTTCAACTAACCATTCTGTGCATCTTGGATCAAATGGATTGTCAAGCAAACAGCCATTTTCATCTTTATCAGATTGAGATGGAACAACTGAGTAACCATAATCCATGCAAGCTAAAGCAATTGGATCATTTTTTCTGAAAGTTATTCTTCTTATGAATCTTTGAGCCTTTGGAGGATGCCATCCTGGAGCTGCTCCAGTTAGAAGACTTTTAGTCCCAGCTGGCTGAACTGTGGTGCATCGATTTGGTCTTCTTAGATTATGTTTATCACAATATTCCCAGACAGTTTCTTTTACTATTTTTCTCCAATAATCTAAGAATTTAGCTTCCTTCTCTTTGAAAGCTTTCCCTTCTTTGCTATTGGGCCTTCCTGCTTCCCACCACTTCAACCATGGTGTCCCAAATGCATGTACGCAGAAATCAAATAATCCAGTGAAACTTACCCCTACAATAGGGTCATATTCCCTACTCTTTCTGTAACGCTCAACTTCAAATTCATGATTGAGTAAGCATGCTACCGAAAGAGCTGCAGCTTTAAAAGCCTTTTTTTGCTCTTCAAAATCTTTGGGATTAATTTGATTTAAATGAACTTCAGCCAAATTACAGTGAAAATCATTACCCAAGATCTCTCCACAAGGGTTAAGTCCATATCTGCTCATCCTGTGATCTAGCTCTTCTTCAGAAAATGGACCATAACTACTATTCATCCAATTTCTCGCTTCATCTTTACCTTGTTCTGAGTAGATTTCAATAAATTCCTTTCTCAATTCATCTTCTTTGAGAATATCTGCATTTGACCTTGCGATTGCTTCTGGAGCAAATTGAATAGCTCCCTCACCTGAATGGAATTGTTTTGTGACAGCATCCAAAACAGTTTGGTAAGTAGGTTTTTCATGGTAAACCCTGGTATGATTGGCCATCCTGAGGGCATCCTTTTCGGGATCTATTCTCCAATTACCATTCTCATCTTGACTCCATAGATTTTCTTTGGCTGATGCCGCATCATTATCATCTGAAGCAAATTGTCTCATCCCAGCACTTCTTCTTATATTCCCAGCAACTATGGTTACTGCAGCTTCATCAATTAATAAACAACACTCTACTGTGCTTAGTTTTCTGCCAATTGCCTTTCCAAGGAGTGATGCGACTCTAGAGTATAGATCTTTCAATTTAATAGGATTTGCCATGCCACCAAAACCCTTTAATGATTCTCCAGCAGGTCTAATATCTTCCAAATTAATATAAACATCAATTTCTCTTTCAAGACTTTCGTTACTTGATGCCTCAAGAAGATATTTATAGCTATCTACCCAGCCTCTTCTGCTATCTCCAACTTTGATGTGAAGATCTTTTCCTTTAATTTCTAATGATGATTTTTCTTCTCTTTGATCTTTGGGAGTTATTCCAACTTCACTAACTGATTTAATATTTATTTTGTTTATTACCGTAGGTAGATTGTTTATAAAATGAGGCTCAATTATTGCACCTGTTCCACATCCCATCATTGCTAAGTCCATCATTAAAGCGAATG
>CACGNA010000036.1 GCA_902574425.1 uncultured Prochlorococcus sp.
TGTCTTTTAGCAAATACCTTTCCCAACTTGATAATCCGCTGAATGATTTCGGCACGTGCAGCAGGTTTCTCGGCCAACACGATCTCGGTTTGAATCCAATGGGGCAGGAGATTCGTGAGATGAATGAGGGCGTGAATCTTCGGGGCGGCCGTTTTGCCCTTCGACCATCGGAGTTCCATAAACTCCGGGGGTTGAATCTGATAAAACACCTCGGATTCCAAGAGCGTCCATTGACGAGCAAACTCGAGTGGGTGGAAGTTCATCCACTCCACATTCTTGCTGGATTTGTTCTTGGACTTCATGGGTGGTGGTATCTTAAGCACATTCACCACTCTCGCTGGGTCTCCATCCTTGTTGGCCTGTTTGGTATCGAAGGTGTCAATCAGATACCTTGTCTTCTTTACTTCTTCTCCCCCCCCCCACAACAACATAGAACATACCTTTCTCTCTAAGAGACGACAAAGATTAGCGCCAGTCGTTCTCGTCTCGGGTATTTCGTAGAGGACAGTGTTAATGAACGCTTGAAGCTCAGAGAGTAACGTCGGGTCAGTTTCAAAGTCGTAGTAGTGTTTTTCTATCCACTGCTTCAATATACTGCATACTCTGTGAAATATATGCTACGTGAGTGCAAAATCTAGAGCAAGCAGGTTTGAATCAATACCGTAGTCGGATCAATTTTGCCTTCCGTTCAAAGTACTTCATGTACTCTGGGGATTGCAGTAAGTCCTCTCGCGGTTGAATGTTGAACCTAATCGTGTCCTGTTAGAACTTGAGAAGTAAAATACTTGAACAGACCTTGAGATGAGCAAGTGTAGCAGCTCTAGAGGTGTTGAGAATGATCGATACGTCAACAAGAAGCAGCTCATGTACTCAGGTTCTACAAAAGTGGACGCATTATTAGAAAGCAGAGGAGAGCAAATTTGAATGCAATACCAATCGCTCCTTCGTCGGTTAATCGCTCTACCAATTTTTCTCGCGTCGCTGCTTTCACAAGCTTTCCTTCTTTGAGGATAATCTGTGTCTCATCTTCAGGCTTTTCATACTCTAACCGCAACATTTGGAGTTTCTGAATGAAAATATTAGATGTGAGCTAGCAAGTGTTCTAAAATTACTTCTGGATCCATCTGTTCGGATTCTTCGCTGCCTCTGGCACCTTTTGAGGAATTCAAGGGGGAGGATGGCGTGCGCTGGAGTGGCGGGTTCCATCCCTGCCGTGGTTTTTGGGGTTCGCTTGGAGTATCAACATGTGGAGGAAAGAAAATGGCTTCGAGATTCTCACGTTGGAGGCGATCTGCAGTTTCGATTCGGTTTTTGATACATTGGTTGAATATGTACGCGGGATAGCCGGATACCTTCGAGGACTGTGAGCTTTTGTGTCTTATGATGGATTTCAAAGAAAAAGATAGAGAAGAGCGGCGAAGGAAGTCTTACCTCGTCGGCAAAGGAGTTGGGAGAAAAGAATTCGTTGAGCGACCGCTTCTCGGGCAGCTCGGAGGCCATATTATCAACAGTGCGCCAACAAACATTGAAGAAGAGCGCGGCTGGCCGATTGTATTTAATTGTGCTGTTGGAGATCTTATCCTGAAGGGAAGTATCTCGCAGTGCATGGATAACTTGCAGGGGTGTGGATAGGTTTGGACATTTCTGAAATTAAAGGACATTAATACCAACTAATTCTCTCATCTAACAAAATACCTTGGAATGCAGGTTGGTGGTTGCATGGAATCGTCGGTAGTATTTATCAGGGCTGGTACCTCGGCCAGGCAGCCGTCGATAGAGTTTGCCTTTCCTCGATGCTAGCGCCTCTTTGATTATTCGGTCCTTGTCGGAAATTTGTTGTGATGCGCGAGGGGAAATCATGACGAAGCGAGGACTTGTGACCTCGAGTTTGGGAGCGGATTCAATGCTGTTGCGATTGCCTTTGGTGTCAAGGTTGGGTATGCCGGTATGAGCCCCATCACTCTGAGCAAGTCGTGGAAATCGAATCCTGCTCTGCTTTTCGCTTCCATCAGATGATATCCACACTCGCTGTGCCGCCCCACAAGGTTCGTTGTTGTTTTTGTTGTTATCGTTGTTGTTGTTGTGATTCGTTGTTGTTGTTGTAGTTGGATAAAGCTCACTGCCATTGTTGTTATCAGAATTATCAAGAGATCCACTAGCAGGAGGCTGCCGTCTCGCAGGCTCCATTCTTCGTTTGCGACGATCGACATCCCCTCCTCCGCTCCTGATGGTCTCTGGAGATCCGAGTCGAGAGTCCAACGCTGTGCGTAACTCGGACGCTATCCTGGTCTCCGCCGAAGCGACCCGTTCGAGTCGTGTAGTGAAAGTAGTAGGAGTAGTTGTAGTTGTTGTTGTAGGTTCCTGTGCGAGTTTCGGGCTTAGGACCCTGCTTGGCCCCCTATCTGAGCCCCCCGACCCTCTGGACTCCGGCGGTGGAGACCTGAGAGTGTGATCTGGCCCTCCCCTAGGCGGTCCGGCGTCATCGTCGTCTAGTGATAACGATGGGACAAACGCCTTCGATGAGTAGCCGGGCTTCGCTACATTTTGTCCCGGCAGCTGGTTCATTCCCTATATCAGCCTTTCGATGCCACTCACAAAGAGTTGTATGTTACCCTCCCCCTTCTAAACACACTCTCCCTTCCCCTTTTTGTTGTCTGACTGTCTTTTCGTACCGTTTTTTTGTTCTCTCTTTTCCACTTAAGGAGGTTTCAGCCTACCTACTTTGGATATCTCTTGCTCCCATTGGGTAGGAAGAATGTGAAATGTACCGTGTATCAGGTGGCAGAGAGAAGAGGGGAGGGCATAGGAAAGGAAGCTCAATAATAAGAATAATTGCCAATATTTTATGGTACCTCTCTCTTTCACTTCTCTATTCTTCCAAAAACAAAATTGGTTTTTATAAGCAAGAAACTAACTTCGCTTCGTTCTTATCCCTCCCTCAACAGCCACACCGAGAAGGCGAAACAATCGGGCTAATTTCGTTATTGCTGATCTCGACCCCCTGAGTTACCTCCACCTGATCCTTCTGTTGTAGCTGCCTATTCGATGCCTTGTATATCTCTGTGTAGATAAAAATGTTAGATGATAGCTACCCTCTAAATATTTCATAATAATGTACCTGTGACCAGTTGTTCGAACGCTTGCTCAACGTTGATTGCGTTGAGTGCAGAGGTCTCGATGAAAAATAACTTGTCGGCTTCCGCGAAAGATCTTGCTGTCTGGGTGGGGACAGCCCGGATGTGATCCAAGTCGGTCTTGTTACCTACAAGCATGACCACAATGTTGCTTGCGGCGTTCTCTCGCAATTCGCTCAACCATCGCGACACGTTCTTGAAACTTGTGGCATTGGTTACATCATACACAAGCAAAGCCCCAACCGCACCACGATAGTATCTATTTGTTTTTGTGGCGTAAGTTCTCTCTCTCTCTCTCTCTCTCTCTCTCTCTCTCTCTCATTATTTACTTACGCGGTGGTAATAGCTCGATAGCGTTCTTGCCCCGCTGAAAGCAAAAGCCTCAGTGAAGTGCACAAGAAGAAGGGAGCGAGCCAAAAATGGTTAGCGTACCAGTGTCCCAAATCTGTGCTTTAATGATCTTACCATCCACAGGAATGTTTCTGGTTGCAAACTCAACACCTGCCGTCATCGAGTGAGTTTCGCGACCGAGGGAAGGACGGGAGCGCTCACCAATCGTGGACTTAGTCTCTGGCTTGAATTCATTGCGTGTGTATCTTGACAACAGGTTTGATTTCCCCACCTCACTGTCCCCCATCAAAACAACTGAACATTAACAAAAAACAAATCTTAGCATCTTCATTATCAGCATCAACATCAACCCGTTTGTTGTTCCCTCAACAAAGGTTGATGTCAAAAGTAGAGGCAAACCTTTGTACAACAAGTCATGGTCAGCGTCTTCAGGGCTTGGTGCGAGCATTTCCCTTATATTCTGATTGATATTTTGGCTAGTTTTCTTTCTGTCTCAGTACCAAAGCGGTTTTAACCGTCCCTTTTTGCTTTGTAGGTGCAGTCTATCGCAGGGACACGAAATCGCGCCTGTGTCCCAAAAAAACCAATTCTCGTCTCGTGTCCTACCTAATTTGGCAAACCTGTGCCACGAGGGAGCCAACAAAGACAAGCTGCTGTTTCAACCATGCGAGAGCTATATTGTATCTCGCCTCCTTTTCGCACAGTTTGCATGAGGAAACCAAATAGGTGAACTGTTAATCCACTTGGTTGATGACCGAACTTCGAAAGAGGTTCACTTTCCTTCCCCTGAATCGGAAACTTCGGTGGTAAATCGGAACACTGTTAAGATCCTACAGCTACAAAAGAAGGTTACCAGTCTTATCCCTTGCACAGTATTTTCTTTTTATCTCCCCTCGAACCTTGCGGGCGTGCCTCGATTTCTTTCTTCCTTTACCTTCCACATCCCCTCACACACAACATGGCCATGCGTTTCTCCTATGCTGTCAAGGCGTCTATCCTCTTCTGGCTTTCGAGCTGTGTGGTGATGTTCGTCCTCTTCGGTTCGTTGTCATCTGTGTTACTCTCGGCCTTCACATGGAACGGATCTCCCTATCACTGTAGGTCGCCTTCTGGTGACAAGTTCGTTATGCAAGGCGCGAAAATGCCAAGTATGTCGCCCCACTAACCCTATCGCATCCTTCTCACATCTTCACAAGCCGAAACTTTCTGGGGGGTGATCATTACCGGTTCTGTGAGCAGCTTTGTCGCCATTACTATGTTGGGGGTGTTTATGGTCCTCCTGATCTTGATGGTGTACAAGATGTCCATCGGCGCTCTCCCTACGACAGAGGCTGACGAGAAGAACGCTGATCAAGCAAGGCAGACGAAGCAGCTCGAGGAGTGCTGCACCCCCGATGAAAAAGAGAAGCTCCTACAGGACACTGACGATTGCTCTGAGCAAGCGCCACCACAGCCAGAGAAACCTGTAGTCGCGACCTCTCCTTTCCTCTCCGACTGGTCACAGCTTTCGGTGTGCTTGGTGCTCGAGTGCGTATGCTTCTTGATGGTCTTCTGCTTCTTCGTGGACTGGATGTTCATATCGAGGGACGTGGCTTTCTTCTCGAGCAACCTTACAAATAGGTTCCACGGCCGCGTGCATCTGACATGCGACGCTCCGACCATGTGGACGGCGCTTGATATCATGTGCTTCTTGGGTGTGTGCAGCTGGTTTTTGCTGGGCGTCTGGATTCTGGGCAGCTTCCTCCTCGTCAATAGGTGGTCGCACGCCGCCAACAAGGTGCATACCCGTCGTGCTCTTCTTCTCGCTTGAAAAGTGCGGGTGGCTGGAATTTTCCATGTCAGAGCTTAGTTGTGAATGATGTAGATACAAATTTGTTCGGAAGAGAGAAGAGAAGGGCCAGATGGTTCTACTTTTTTGTTAATAGTTAAGTTTTTTATAGATATACTTCGCCACTTTACAACAAGACTCTAAAAATTTTACAAAAGAGATGCTGCGCACCTCTTCGCTATTCGTTACTTATTTACGCGTGGTCGGCTAGTGACTGTTGAATAAGCTTGTCCCTCGACGCAGCAATAGCAGCTGCGGTACGCGTAGTGATCAGCCATATCAATATCCACAGGGCCATGCCAAACCATCCTGCGCTGCCAAAGAGGCCGAGATGAGACGCGGCAGTCCAAGAGGCGGGAACGCGACAGTAAGGCATAAAGCCTTCCTCGTGGTTGGGGGGCGGCGGTGGTCCATGGACGCTTCCGCTTTCCTTGTAGCCTTGTAGTATCACTTGAAGATCGGCGATGTCGCGCGAGAGGAAAGCCCACGAGAGAAGAAATAGCACAGTCAGGCAGAAGCAGCATAGTTGTATACAGAGAGCGAGGCAGAGCTGCAATCTGCCTTTGCTCAGGGCGTCCACCAGCAAGGTGAAGATAAAGAGAAGAGAAAACAACATCCCCGTCGCCATTCCCACGCCTCCCGCCAGGTAACCCAAAGAACTCGCCTCATCTACGTTCAAAGGATTTGTTAGCAAGGGGTAAGCAAAGGGGTATGTTGTTCTTTTGTGTTTTTTGAAAGCAGAAACATTTTGTAGTGAGGGAAAAGGGCTTACTTGATGTTTCTACACGAAACTGCGTAACGCCCGTTGCGTGCGTGTAGCAGTAGAAAAAAGCTTGATCCCTTGAATATCCTGAAAAAGCCAAATAGCCGGCACCGTTGATCATCAATATGATGCAAAGGACGAGGCCGAAGACCACAAATATTCTTCGTATCACGCGCTCTGGTAGAATGCGAAGAACTTGCAGTTGAAAGGGCGAACTAGGTGTGCCTGTTATTATCCCCTCCTCCCACCTTTCTATCTCCAATATAGCCTCTTTCAGGCCCGCTCCTTGCCATTCCGGTTTACTTGTTTCTTTTGCAAAGATAAAGGCGGGGTTACTGTCCCTTGTTGCGTCTTCATCCTTTTCGTTCGGCCGTTGCTGCTGTTGCGGTGGAGTATCTCCCGGATGGGGCAAAAAGTACGTAGCGAAAGTAGCTTGTGCAGAATTTGAAGGAAAAGAACCGATAAATTCTACAGGGTCCACCTTCGTCGGCAAGCACACAAGAGGTACGTAGCCAGCGTCCCCTTTGTGTGCCATCCTTCTTTCTTCGTCCGAATTTTAGTAATGAGGCTTGCTTATGGCGCGCAAATTACCAGGCTTCCAAGAAATGCTTGCTGAATTTACCTTTTATGTAACGATTACCTTCTTGGGGATATTACAAACGAAACTC
>CACGNA010000037.1 GCA_902574425.1 uncultured Prochlorococcus sp.
AATGGTGCAATCAGGTCATATAGGAACGACTGCGGTTGTTAATAACAATTATAAAAATTGCAATTGTCATGCATTAATTTTAATGAGATTCTTTAAAGAAAAAATAAATCCGAATTATGCTTCTTGTTACTTTAATTCTGATATTGGCAAAAGAAGACTATCAAGTATTTTTGTTGGGTCAACTATAAAACATGTAAATACTAAAGATCTTAAAAAATTTACTATTCCTACACCTTCCCTAAATTATCAAAAACAAATTTATAAAAAAATATCTTCTATAGAAAATCTAATCCATTCTCAAACGAAACAATTAGAAAAATACTTGATTTTAAAACAAAGTACTTCTCAACATCTTTTATCTGGTTCAACAAAGGTAGAAATCTAGATGGCAGGGGACGAATTTTTTTATACAGAGAAACCTGCATTAGATCAATTACAGAAAATTGGATGGTCTTTCAGAGATGGGAGAGAAATAACTCCTGAGATTTCCGATATACGATCTTCATTGAAGGAAGTTATTTTGAAAAAGAATCTCGAAAGATCAATTTCTCAAATAAACCCATGGATCAGTGAGGAAAATCTTCATAAAATAATACGTCAAATTGAATGTAAAAAAACTTCTTCATTAATAGAGGAAAATAAATGGTTATGGGAACGCCTGACTCAATATTTTTCTGTTGAACAAGATCTTGGCAAAGGTCGTAGAGGACAAACAGTCAAACTGATTGACTTCGATAATATTCAAAATAATGAGTTCCTTTGTGTTAATCAATTCAAGGTTCAAGGACCGATTCAAAACATTATTCCTGACATAATTCTCTTTGTGAATGGTTTACCTCTAGGAGTAATCGAATGTAAATCACCTTATATTACTGATCCGATGGAGGCAGGGATTAATCAATTATTGCGTTATGCAAATTTGAGGAATCCAGAAAATAATGAAGGATGTCAGAAACTTTTTAATTACAACCAAGTAATGATTTCAACTCATAGAGATGGAGCGAGAGTTGGAACTATTTCTTCTCCTTATGAGTATTACTTAGAGTGGAAAGATCCTTTCCCTAAAGAAAAAAGTGAACTAGGAGAAAATCCAAATTCACAACAAATTCTTATTGAAGGATTATTAAAACCTAAGCAATTTTTAGATATTATTCAGAACTTTACAATCTTTGAAATAGAAGATGGAAGAACAATTAAAAAGATTGCACGATATCAACAATTTAGAGCAGTTCAAAAGACAATTTTAAGATTAAAAACGCCTGGTGATCGCAAACAAAAAGGAGGTGTTATTTGGCATACGCAAGGTTCAGGTAAATCATTAACAATGGTTTTTTTAACTCAAAAAATAAGAAGAGATCCATTATTAAGTGATTATAAATTAGTTTTTTTAACAGATAGAACACAACTTGATAAGCAACTTACAAATACATTTAGAGGAGCACAAGGAGAAACTGTTTTAAATGCAAAATCTATTTCTGAATTGAAGGAATTACTTCGTAAAGATTCATCCGATTTAGTTACTTCAACTATTCAGAAACTTGAAGAAGATGATTTGGATTTCTCTTGTTTAAATAATTCAGATCGAATAATTGTTTTAACTGATGAGGCACATAGAACTCAATATGGAACTTTAGGTGCTGCAATTAATACTGCATTGCCTAATGCACCGAAGGTTGCATTTACAGGAACTCCTCTAATTACTGGAAAAATGAAGGGTGAAACTGTTCATGAATTTGGAGAATTTATTGATCAATACACTATTGAACAAGCAGTCGCTGATGGAGCAACCTTACAAATACTTTATGAAGGAAGAGAAGCAATCACAAAAGTTACTGGTGATTCTTTAGATGCATTATTTGAAAGATATTTTAAAGATAAAACTCCTGAAGAAAAGAATGCAATAAAGAAAAAGTATGGAACCGAACGTGCCGTTTTAGAGGCACCAAAGAGAATCGAATGGGTTGCTCTTGATCTTGTTGAACACTATCGAGAAAAGATAATGCCAAATGGATTCAAAGTAATGATTGTGACTTCTAGTAGAGAAGCAGCAGTTACTTATAAAAAGAAATTAGATGAAATACCTGATGCACCTGATTCTGCTGTCATTATTTCTGGTGATCATAATGATCCTCCTGAGATGATGCAATGGACAAATAAAACTGAGCATCAAAAAGCAATTGAAAATTTCAAGAAACCATTAACTGAAAGTTCTTTATCAATTTTGATTGTGAAAGATATGTTACTTACAGGATTTGATGCTCCTATTTGTCAGGTAATGTACCTAGATCGAAAACTTACTGATCATTCTTTATTGCAGGCAATTGCAAGAGTTAATCGAACAAAAGCAAAGAAATTCATTGGTTATATAGTTGATTACTACGGATTAACAGATTATCTAAAAGATGCATTGGAAGTTTTCTCTGCAACTGACGTTAAAGGTGCGTTGAGGAATTTAACTGATGAGATCCCCAAACTAGAAGCAACACATACAAGAGTGATAAATCATTTTAAAGATGTTGATATTTCAGATTTGGAAAAGTGTATCTCACTTTTGAAAGATGACTTAAAACGTCAGCAGTTTGAAATTGACTTTAGAAGTTTCTCAAAACAAATGGAAGTTGTTCTGCCAGATAAGGCAGCATCTCCTTTCATTAAAGATTTGAAAACACTTGGAAAGATTGCAATTGGGGCAAGAAATAGATACCGAGATGAAGAATTAAATATTCTTGGTGCTGGAGAAAAAGTGAAGAAATTAATTGAAGATCATGTTTTCACATCAGGAATTGATCCTCGTGTTCCCCCTACGAAATTATTTGATGAATCGTTTATTAATACTATTGATGAGATACAAGGCGATGAAGTAAAAGCATCAGAAATTGAACATGCAATTAAGGCACATATCAAACTAAAACTTGAAGATGATCCAGAGTACTATCAATCTTTATCTTTACGCTTAAAAGAAATAATTGGAAATTATGAGGACAAGTGGGATGAATTAGTTCACCAACTTTTGCTTTTTAGAGATGGGATAGAAAAAGAAAAAGGCGAGAGAGCAAATGATCTTGGGTTAAATGAAACTGAATTTGCTTTTTACAATATTTTGAATGCCGAAGTAGTTAAATCTTTTGGAGAAGAAACTTTCTCTGATGAAGTTCACGAAAGAATATTATCTCTAGTTAAAAAACTGGTAAATCAATTTGAAGAGTCATCAAAGATTGTTGGTTTCTTCTTAAAGCAAGATGAGATAAAAACAATGCAGAGAAATATAAGAAGAGCAATGATTGAAGATGAATTTGATGATCCTGATCTTAGGAAAATAGTTATAGAAAGATTTATGGAACTTGCAAGGGTGAAATTCAAATGAGTGCAATTCCAAAAGAGTTATTTGGGTTAAAAGTAGAAGTTGTTCGATCCAAAAGAAAAACTTCAGCACTATATATTATTGGAGATGAACTTCAAATAAGAGTTCCAACTAGAGTAAGAGATGGAAAAATAGTTGAAATCTTAGAAACTAAAAAAAGATGGATCAGAAATAAAGTCGTTCAAATACAAAGCAGACCATTGAGTAAAGAAAGAGAGTTTGTCAGTGGCGAATCCTTTTCTCTTTTTGGTAAGAATTTAAAGTTAAAAGTTGTAGAAGGAGGAAGAGTTGGAACTATATTAGATGGTGATTATCTTTCTACAAATGTAAGAGCATCAGAAATTGGAGATTTAAGAAAATTTAGAATTAAAACTTACATCGAAAAATGGTACATCCAAGAGGCATACAAACGATTGGAAGATAAAGTCATTAAGTATTCAGAAATTATTAGGGTCTCACCTAGAGAAATAAAAGTCAAAAACTATAAATCTAGATGGGGTTCTTGCGATAAGAAAGGAAGATTAACCTTTAATTGGCATCTAATAAAAGCACCACATTCAATTGTTGACTATGTCGTTATTCATGAACTTTGCCATATGGTCCAATCCAACCATTCACCAAAGTTTTGGCATGAAGTTGAAAAGTATGATCCTTCTTATAAAGACCATAAGAAATGGTTAAAAGAAAATGGGACCCTCTTAATTAGATAAAAAACAACAAATTTTTGCTTAAAAAGTGTTGGGTGAAATGTTGGGTGAAGATTTATCTTTTCGTGAGAATGTTGTTGCTATCAGTACTATATTGTCCCTTATGGACTAAAATGTCATAACACCCCCTCCGTTTTTAGAAACCCCTCATAAGGTTTCATAAGTCTTCATAAGCTTTCAAATTTATTTTATTCGTAGATATCTAGCTGAATTTGCGAAATTTAAGAATCTTAGCCTTGTCATAGCTCTTCATTTAACTTCACACATCGTCAATAAATTGTTGGCAGATTTAAAAATCGGTTTCAGATTTTCACTGTCATAGGTTGTCATCGCTCTTCATTTCGAATCGAAAACGATTCCACGCCCTCCGCTCTCTTTAGAACTGATTTTTACAATAATTACTCCCAAGAGGGGATTTTTTTCATCCCTTATATTTATAGAATTTCACAAGATTTGATATAGTTTCATGTAATAGGCCAGAAGAAAATAGTCCCTTTTTGGTATCCTCATCAATTCCTATTTATTATTGACAATCGATCTAAAATAAGGGTCAATTAGTTCATTTTATGGCAGACAAAAAAAGAAATATCCAAAATGGCTACCAGAATAAATAAATATTTGAGTGAAGTTGGTTATTGTTCTAGAAGAGTAGCAGATAGACTAATTGAAGAAGGAAAAGTAACCATCAATGGTAAAATTTCAGAAATGGGTGCCAAGTTAGAAGAAGGAGATCAAGTTGAAGTTGAAGGGCAAAGAATAGAAAAATCAGCTAAACAAAAATGTATATATTTAGCCTTTAATAAACCTGTTGGAATTGTTTGCACAACCGATAGAAGAGTAGAACCGGACAATATCATAGATTTTATTAAATATCCTAAAAGAATTTTTCCTATTGGAAGATTGGATAAGCCCAGTGAGGGATTAATTTTTTTAACTAATGATGGAAATATCGTAAATAAAATACTAAGAGCAAGAAATAATCATGAAAAAGAATACGTTGTAAGCGTTAATCGTCTGATTAAGAAAGACTTTATTCATAGAATGAGTGATGGAGTTGAGATATTAGACACCATAACTAAGAATTGTTTCGTAAAACAATTGGGGCCAAAAAAATTTAAAATAATACTTACTCAAGGACTTAACCGACAGATTAGGCGAATGTGTGAGTCATTAGGCTACAAAGTGCAATCATTAAAGAGAGTAAGAATTATGAATATTAAGTTAGACGTACCTACAGGAAAATATCGCGAATTTACCAAAGAAGAACTGTCAGAATTAACTAGATTACTTGAAAACTCTTCAAAAACATTTGACTAATAGAAACTTACAAGATTAAAAGATTAATTAACACAAAAGAAAAAATAACATTTAAAACTAGCATATCCTTGGGTTTACTTTGAGTTCGAATACCAACCCTCCATCAATAATGAAAAGGAAAAGAAAATGTCATGGGGTCGCGTAAACCTTTTTGTTTTGTTTTTGTTAACATTAATTTTTGTCTTAGATATGAGTAAAGGATTTGCTACAGAGACACCAGTCCCAAACAAGAAAAAATTTTCAAACTCCTCAAATGTTCCTATGGGCAGACTTATATCATGGTCACCATGGCCACCAGCAGACTTTCAAACTCGATATCCTGCCTTTCCCTTCGTTCTTACAATATTGATTATAGTAATCGGGCAATGGTATCTTTCTCTACTAAGGTAACCTAAAACTGGTTTTTGTATTCCATTTTATATGAATTGAGTTTGAGAATTTATTTTGTTTTTTTCAATTTTATTATTAGCCCATTTTCAAGCGGCAATTATCCCAATATTATTAGGAATTAGATCGATCAATAAATATAAACATGTAAGCAAGAACAAATTGATACCTTTAGGTTTTATTTTTTTAGGATTAGCATCGATTTCTG
>CACGNA010000038.1 GCA_902574425.1 uncultured Prochlorococcus sp.
TTTAACTTCTACTTAATAAAACTGTTTTATAAGTTAATTATGTATAAAAACTTTTAACTATGAAAAAACTTCTTTTAATTTTATTTTCTTTATCTTTTCTGTCTTCATGCAGTAATGATAAAGATTTTTTTCTTACCAAAGACAATGCATTAATTAGTTGCGGTGGGAAATCTCGTATTATCGAAAATAAAAATGAAGAGATAATCAATACAGAAGTCAAGGACTTAATAGATGGAATAGGTAAGTATGTGGAATTTACAGTTGTAGAAACTGATAAGAAAGGCGGAAAATATAGAATTATTAATTGTTTCCCAAGTTTAGAACCACAAGATTCAATAATAAAAACTATAAAAACAAATTACAAATTAAATAATTAAAAGTTTTTTTGGAGTGAGGGAATTGCATTTAAAGAAAATAAAGGGAATATAAAGAAAATGATAAATCCAATGGAATCAATTAAAACCCCAAAAAGAATTATTAAGAAACAGCTTAAAAATGTTAATAAAGCAATTATTGAGATTGCAGAAATGAAATTTGTAAATATTGAAGAAAAAGAAGAAAAATTAGACGCGCTTGTTTTTTTGAAGAATCAAATATTGAGGAAGGCGGAGAAGTTAGAAATTAAATAGATCAAAAATATATTGTAGATATCGAATCTTTACTATTTTGTATCAGCTACATTTTTAAAGAAATCACAATAAGCTATTAACATGAATATGAATCCAAATTTATTTGAACAAATTAAGGTTAAGAAAAGAGTAATAGATAAAGTCTAAAGGAAAATTTAAAGAGATCTTAAATTGCTCTTAAAACAAATAAAAAAATTGAGCTAATAAAGTGTATTTTGATGAAAGGTAATCCTCTATTAAATTAAAGCCAGAAAAAATAACGGCACCTGGAATTGTATTTATTACTCCTTAAAATAAAGAAACTTTATAATTTACTTCTAATTTTTAAAAGGCCTTTTCCAAAAACAAAAATCAAAATAAACTAGAATAATAAATTAAGAGATATTTTTATGAAAAACCACTAAATTCATCTCATGAAAATTAAAAATAATATTTTAAAGTTATCTTTTTTTCTAATCATAATAATTCAAAACTATAGAGGGCTATTGGCATACCCAATAGTTCAAATAAAAGATTGTTATGACGGTGATACATGTACTACCAAATCAGGAGAAAAAATTAGATTAGCTTGTATTGATGCTCCTGAATTAAAAGGTTGGAATGCGGATCCTATCCCAGCTAAAGAAGCAAGAGATTTTGTGAATAAATTTGTAGCTAATGAGGAAGTTTCTATTAAAAGAATCACTAATGATAGATATGGAAGAACTGTTGGTGAGTTATATAAAAATGAGGTAAATATTCAAGAACTCATAGTTGAAAAAGGATATGGGAAAATATATAAGAAATATGCCCATCAATGTGAATGGACTAAGAAATAATAAGGATAATAAATGGATAAAGACTCTAGGAAGGTAACTGAGGAGGCATGGTTAATATGTCCTAACTGGACTGAGGTAAGACGTTTTACAAAAAATAGAAATAATAAGGATAAGTTTTTTGAGTATATGTTTGTTGATAGTGGAATTGTTGTTGGTTCTAATGGTGAATCACCACCGCTTATGAAGACTAGAAAGGAAATTAAAATTGAAGATGCTCGCAAAGAGTACCAACAATTAATCACCTCAGGATGGCAAGTTACTGAGCCAAAATGGTAGTGGTGGTTAGCGATTAACTGGACAAAGCTATATTATGATCAAAAAACTTATTTAGTCTTAGGATTTTAAAAATTTTGAATAATAAATTATTTTTCGTTATTGCTTAAGAATTCTTTATGAAAAAAAATAAAAATTCCGTAAGCATTTTTTTGATTAAAATATCTTTACTTTAAGAGTTGACAAATTTCAATGCATTAAATGAAGCTTTACACCAGAAATTCAACCAACATACTATTCCTATAAATTTAAAACCTTCTTCAATTAACTGAGTTAATTCATAACTTTGATTAAATATCTGTTGTATTACTCCATCAAAAAAAACAGATAAGCCAAGAAATAAAATTGAAATTAGCAAGTTAAAAAGTCCAATTATTTTTAATATCCTTCGAAATCTTACTAATAAAAAAATAGAAATTGCTAAGTATGTTAAATTCAGAAAATCTGGCCCTACATAACGATCATGAAGTAGAAATAAATCATCAATACAAAGCAGGCTTGAGAATATCCCCCCAAGTAGAAGTAATTTAGATGATTCTCTATTAATGCCTTCTAAGAATGTTGTAAAAAAACAAATAGATGCAGCTGCTCCCCATAACAAAATTCCTATATTTGAAATCATTCCAACTCCAATTGGATATCCACAGGTTTGAGCAAGGTCTCGAACTACGAGACTAAGTTTAATGTTATAAAAATTCGATATATATAAAATTGCTAGATATAAAATTGTGGAAGGTAATATCGAAACATAAAATAATTTATTTGGAAATTTAATCATATTTTTTTATTTTTACGATTTTAACCTATTCTCAACCTTAATTCTTGAATGGATCTATCGACTAGTATTTGATAACTATTCTCTTAAATTAGTAAAACTTTTAATAAGAATTTCTTTTCATAGATTCTATGTTTTTTAATAAACTTATAAAAATAATGAACTATTTTAAGAGGCATACTTATGCAAGGTATAGCAAATCCTCGATCAAAGCTCGCTCAGTCTTATTTCCTAATCCTTGAGAATCCAATTGGGGCGTCAGGATTAGAACCTGCGACCTAGTGCTCCCAAAGCACTCCTTCGTAAATATGAGATTTATCAATATTTCACTGCTATAACTTGGGTTTAACTAAGAGAGTGGAACGAGTTTGAGACTCAATATTGCATGTACTATATAGTCTTATATAGTTTGTATATAAGTTTAGCTCCCCCCTCTACGACATAGTGCCTAACGTTACTTGGGCCGTAAATAAAAAAGCTTTGTAATTTTTGATACTTAGATTATTTCTTCATGTATATATTAGGTATATTTTTCTCTAAAATTCTGTATGATTGCGAGAAATTTGTTTTTTAACCAATGGATTTATTAACAACAATCACTATAGGTGGTTTCAATCCTTCTGCAGCTGCCGTAGGATTTGGTTTTATGGCTCTTTTTGCCCTTATAGGGATTGTTGCTGGACCAAACTTTAGTAAACTTGACCCTGATCAATAAATTTTTTTATAGATTTGAATTAAAAGACTCATTAGAGTCTTTTTTTTGTGTGAAATTCTATTAATTCTTTATTATTTGAATCACTAGTTTATTTATATAAAATGAATATTAAATTTAGAGATAATATATTCCGTATTATAGATAAAGAGAATTTCTACTTTTAAATCCGAGAGCTTTTGTGGCCTCGCTAATTTTGCATTGCATAGTAAATAAACGTGAAATTTTAAATAAAATACCTATTTCAACGGTATTATATTGAGCAAATTACACTTTTAAAAAAATGATGAAACTTGCTATCGTTTTCTTACCAGTAGTCTTTGCACTTATATGGGTGCTTTTCATTGGGTTAAGAATAAATAAAGTAGAAACTAGAGATGGAAATAGAAAATTAATTAATTACTAAAAAAATTGATTATTAATTGTTTTTATTTTGCCTAATATCTTTTATTATTTAATATTTTTTTAACTTAAAAATTATTGATAAGTTTATTAGCTTCTCTTTAATTTATCTAAAGCTCTTAATAGAGATCTTGGTCGTTATATAATGGTCATGATGGAACAATAACAAGAGGATTTTCATCATTGGAACAATAGTGTTATTTTTTCTAATTTAAATAATGAGATATCTAATACTTTTATTTTTTATTTTTGGATTTCCTATTATTGAATCTAAGAATGCACAGGCTAGTTCAAAACTATGTAAGGACGAGACTTTATCTACTAAAAAAATTGTAAATTCAGTAAAACAAAATGTTGCAATAATACAAACATCTAATGGAACAGGGAGCGGTTTCGTTATTGGCCATAATAATCATCAGACTTATATTATGACTAATAAGCATGTAGTAGATTTTGATAAAAAAGTCCATATCATTTGGCCAGATGGTTCGCGAAATCAAGGCGTTGTAGTAGCTAGTCCTCGTAATAGTAATTCGTGGAAAAGTGGTAATGCGTCTGATTTTGTTAATGACCTTGCTTTGATAAGAATCAATGAAGTAAAGGGAAATGTTCTGCCAATTAAAAATAATAACGAGATTATTGGAGAGAATGTAATTGCTATTGGCAATCCTTCATTTTACGACTTTACTGTTACCAGAGGAATTGTAAGCGGGATAAGAGAGCAAGGAAAGCTAATTCAAACAGATGCGGCAATTAATTCCGGTAATTCAGGGGGGCCATTAATAAATTCTTCTGGATGCGTGGTTGGAGTGATTTCATTTATAACTCCAGATAATGTAGGCCTCAACTTTGCTGTCTCAAGCAGGCGTTTATTGAGATTTCTCAATGACTCTGGATATGGCTATTTACAAAATAATTTAAATGATAATTTAATTTATAAAGATAATAACTTTAAAGATAATAAAAATTATTTAAACAACGAATTTGCGACTCCAAATGATTACGAAATCGATTCAAGGATTCAATACGTAAAAACCGGAACTATGGATTTGTGCAATAATGTTGATGTTAATACGTTAGTAAATAGTTATATCGCTAATCCTAATTGGTATGCTTTTAAGGCTGATGATGGAGAAGATTATGTAAATATTGAAGGACAAATATATTACTTTGAAGAACTCGTGGATATCCTACTTCAATATCAAATTGATGTTAGAAATGGAGTATTTGAGGTTTATGCTTTCACAATAGATAATAAACCTCAAACTACAGAAATGATTGATTCTTTATTAGAGAGTATGTGCGAGGTTGTTTCTTAATACATAAATTGATAAGCCAAAGACCCAAAAGTCCAGAAAGAGCTGGAAACACTTTTAAAGGAATTTTATGAGATTAGAAATAAAGAAGAAAAAACTAGAGAATTGTCTTTAACAGTAATTTTGGGAGTAATTTTAGTAACTTTTTTAGCTGTTAATGGTGTACCTGTCATTAGGTATCTTTTTGACAGAGAAAGTATTGAGGTTAAAAATGAATGAAAAAAGTTATTAAATTAATGAAACTCTTACTCATTAAATAAAGAGCTTGTTTATCCCTTTATTTAAAGTCAATTCTTGAGTGCCTTTCATACAGCCTCCAGTTGGATAGCTGATAACCTTTTTTGAAATTGCACCAATACCAATAGCTATTAAACCAATACCTAATATTGCTTTTGATCTTTTACTTGAAAGCAGAGATTTCATTGTAATTGTTGTTTTTTTAATAATAGGAATTATTTGGATTATTTTTTGAATTTAATAAGTATTTTGAGCGATACCACTCGGTAAGGTTAAGCAAGGTATAGCAGAATCTCGCTCAAAGCTCGCTCAGTCTAATTATTCTAAAATGTAATCAACAAAAAAGACAGGCTGGGAAACCTTTCTATAAATTGGATTATTAGAGTCGGGGCGACAGGATTCGAACCGGCGACCTAGTGCTCCTAAAGCACGCGCAAAAACAAGGATATAACTGAGACTTATTTTTATCATTAATTTTAGAAAATAAAGTGTAGCCTAATTCGGACTAAATAAGTTATTTTTGCGTGAATTTTGCGTGATATTAGTGCAAAAGTTATACTGGAAATAATTCGTTTTTTTAAT
>CACGNA010000039.1 GCA_902574425.1 uncultured Prochlorococcus sp.
TGTCTATCTTTGTCAACCAAAGTCATTAAAGAAATAGGTACATTACAAGTTGCAGCCGCAATTTTTGTAATATCGTCATAACATGATTCTGGCTTGGTTCCCAAAATTCTATATTCTGCTAGAGCTTTTAATCTTCTTTCCTCATCTTCTTTTTTTGATACAAGATTCTGCATTAATCTTCACCAATTTAATTAAAACTTTAAAATTAAAATTTCTTCAAAAAACTTTTTCCGTCTAATACTTAATAAAAAAAAGATAAACTTATTGATTTGTTACTTATTGATTTGTTACTTATTGATTAACCTTGAGACTGCCATCCCAGCAATCCATCCACTTGTCCAACAATGTTGAAAATTAAATCCACCTGTAATCCCATCAACATCTAAAACTTCTCCAGAAAAAAATAATCCTGGGCAAATTAAGCTCTCCATAGTTTTAAAATTAACTTCATTAATTTTTACGCCTCCAGAAGTAACAAATTCCTCTCCAAATGGTCCTTTGCCCGAAATTATATATTTATCCCGCATAAGAGTATTTATCATTTTGTCTCTTTCATACGCCATTAAATCAGCCCACTTTTTCTCTTTATCAATCCCTATTTTATTTAATAAAAAAATCCATAATCTTTTTGTTAATAATGAAACCGGTCTACTATTTATTAAATTCACCTTACCTTTATTTAATCTTAAAAAATTAATTTTTTCTTTCAACTCCTCATAACTTAAAACTGACCATTTAATGATTAGGTTGAATTTATATTTTTGGCTAAAAAGTTCCCTTGCTGCAATTGATGAAAGTTTTAACACAGCTGGTCCACTAAAACCCCAATGAGTAATAAGTAAATCTCCTCTATTTTGAAAGATCTTGTTATTTAATTTAATTTCAATATCTATACCTTTTATCGATACGCCACTACATTCATCTAAATTTGGTTCTTTTGTAGAAAAAGTAAAAAGTGATGGTACTGGTTTAACAATACTATGGCCAAGATTTTGAGCCAATTTATACCCGCTGGGGTGACCTCCAGTAGAAAGAATAATATTTTTTGTAATTACTGTTTCTTCTTTAAGACTAAAAATTTTAAATATATTATCTGGAGTTTTTAAAATTTCCTTCACAAAACATTTTGTTAATATCTCTACGTTTTTTGATAAAGCACTTTTTCTCAAGCACTCAATAACATCTGAAGAAGAATTTGACACTGGGAATACTCTGAGATCTTCTTCAATTTTTAATTTCAAACCTTTTTTCTCAAACCAATCAAATACATCTCCTGAAGCAAAACGATTAAATGACTCCAATAGCTGAATACCACCTCTGGGATAATTCTCAACTAGTTCATTTGGTATCCATGTTGCATTAGTAACGTTACATCTTCCACCTCCGCTAATCCTTATTTTTTCCATAAGTTTCGAAGTGCCTTCTAAAATTATTATTCTTTTTAATCCATTTTCAGCAGCAGTTATTGCCGTCATGAAACCAGCAGCACCACCTCCTACAACTGCTAAATCAAAAGGTTCCAAAAACTTATCCTGCAATATTTCCTAATCTAATAATAGCAAGGAGATACCAAGAAAAATAATTCCCAAAAACTATAAAAAATATATAAAAAACATAATTAAATCCATAATAAATACCTTCAATTAACTAATGTCTTGAATTTTTTAAAAAAATCAACGCAGTCGTTATTTTTATGCTCTATTTTAATTAAATGATTCATATATTTTCTTACGTTAAATATTCTGAGGCCAGCTTTCCTATGACTGGCCAATACACCGCTCTTCTTTTAATTACCTCTATTATTTGGGTTTTACTTTGGTTTGGATACAGGCAAAATAAGATAAATGATGAGATCAAGAAAAAAGAAAAAGATGAAAGAATTAATGCAAAAGTTCAAAGAAGAAAAAAATTAGAAAGTTTATACCCTATTAGAAAAAAAACAGTTTAAAATAAATAGATTATTTCTAGAGTAAATATGAAAACAAATAATTTAAAATCTTTAATTCAGTACTTACCAGGGATCTTGATTCTTTTTTATGTATTTTTTTTAGCATTTTCTCAATTTTTAAAATAAAATTTTCTAAAAATTATTAGTTTTGATTGGAATCCTTTCTGCTTTTGGAGCTGCTACATCTTGGACTTATGCATGCTTTATTTGGCGAGCACAAACTAAAGAATATAAATCAATAGATATCAATTTAATAAAAAATATAATAGCTTTTATAGTTTTTATTCCTGCTTTCATCAATCTCAGTTCTGCAACTGAATTGAAATACATATTTATACTATTATTTAGCGGAATAATAGGGATTGGTTTAGGTGATACCTTCTACCTCAAGTCATTACAAACAATTGGCACAAGAAAGACTCTATCTGCAGAAACTCTTTCTCCTTTAATAGCTGCTTTGTCGGGAGAAATTTTTATAAATGAAAATTTAACACCCAAATCTTGGATTGGAATAATCATAGTATCAATTTCGCTTTTCATAATTCTCAAAAAAGAAAATGATATTAAAGAGGCAAACTCCCCTTTCTCAGAAAAAAATAACTTTAAAATTTTTGCATTTCCTTTTTTATCAGTTTTATGTGCTGTTTTAGGAGGTCTTTTTTCAAGGATGGTTTTCCTTCAAAGTAATTTATCTCCTTTCCTTACAACTGAAATTAGATTATTAGGTGCAATAATTTTTTTGTTTACTTTAAAAAGATTTAAGATTAATTTTTTCTTAAAAAATTTAGAGGGAAATCAACAGAAAAGATTTTTGGTTTCAATACTTCTTGGAACCAATGTAGGAATATTGCTACAACAAATTGTATTTAAAACTCTTCCCATAGGAATAGGATGGGCTTTATTAAGTACATCTCCAGTTATTTCTTTGTTTTTTGCTAAGAATGAGGAAAGAGAAATTACAAAAAATATAATATTTTTTACTTGTTTTTTATTTTTTGGCTTGACATTAATAATTCTTTAATCTCGGAATTAATGTGTTAAATACTCATGTTAATGGAAATCAAATTAAATAAAATTATCCTATAAATACTCAAAACAATGAAAATTTTAAAGAAAAAAAAACTTGGTAGTCTTGAAGTTTATGTTATTTTTCTAAGTTGCATATATGCAGGATTTATAGGTTATAAATCTCTATTGAACGTTTTATTTACTTGAAATCAATTAATTCTTTGGACTGATTTAATCAGCTTACCTCCATCTTGGTCATCATCATCATTTGAATAAAAAAATAAAAAAAATATCCCAATAGAGGCTATTGATAAAGAGATTGATAAAACAGAAAGCTCATCCATAAATTAATTTTTTTTTATAATAAACGAAAAAAATTAAAAGAAAGTAAACAAATACACATCCTCGAAAATAAAAATTTCATTTATTTGTAAAATAAAAGGAAAACATATCCAAACTATTTCGTGAAAGTTCTAATTTACTTCTACTTGTAGTGAAAGCGTAATAATTCAGTATGGAATAAAAAGTTGGCCTATTTGGGAATGTTAGCCAAGCAAATTTCAATGGAATTTCGATGATGAGGTAATTTGCTTAATTATTGAAGGCCAAGCGACTATAAGTACCCAAAAAGGTAACATTTATGTAATTAAAGCTGGAGATTTAGTGGAGTTTCCTGATGGGCTTTACTGCAAGTGGTAGATAACCAAGAGTGTTAAAAAATACTACCGGTTGGGCAGCTAAATTTAAGAAAAAACATTTTTATTGTTTTGTATTTAAGTCTATTTAGATAAAATATACTTAATACATCATTTTCAAAAAGGGGACTAATATTATGTCTTTTACTGATCAAGAATATTTTGAGGTTATCGAGAAAAACGAAACAGTAAAAGAAGCTTATGAAAATATTAAACAAATTTGCATTAATCTACAAAAACAAACAAATTGTCCTGAAGATGATCTAAAAAATTTTCTTGAATTTATTTCTAGACAATGGAATCAGTAATAACATACAAACATTTTAAGAAGAGTCTAAGTAAACTCTCAATTTATTTGTCTGAATAAACTGGTTCTAATCTAATTCTTTTGTTGGATTAGTATTAATACTTGAAGTCCCCCTAGCAGCAGAAAAGAAGAAATAGAAGCCTACAATTCCTGATATACCAAATATCGCAGCAAAGGATCAAAAGTGAAAGAAAACATAGAATTTATCAAATCAAGATCAATAATAGTTTTTTGAATTAAAATTGTACACTTATTATTAAGTATAAAAAATAGCAACATATCCCTAAGATTAATTCGTATGATAGAAAAAAGTTTTAAAGAATATATATAAAAATCTAGAAAACCACTCTCCAAAGAATCCACAATTCACTTTTCTTTTGATTATTATCGATTTATGACAGATTTGTACTCAACTACTTCTTCAGTAAGTCCTTTAACAGCAATACTCTGGTGTTTTTATCCAGTAGCAATACTTGTAATCATAGAGTTACTCTTAGGAGGAGGGTTTGATGACGATAACAATGATGATCAAGATGGTGGAATGTTAATACCTGCTTACTCAAAATCTAACGTTTAAAACTTTTTCGGAAATTTAAGATTTTTTTTAATCCCAAAAGGATTTAATTAATGCATAATCATATAGATAAAACTTTTTTCTCCTTGATTACACTCACCGCTGTAATTATCTCATTTATTTCATGGCTAGTCTTAATAACCTTAAAAGAAGGTAGAAAAGCTTTAAAAGAAATAAATAAGAATTCAAAATAAATATTTCATAAATAAAAATGCATCTCAATTCTTTACTTTATATTTATTTTATATTTTTATTCATTTATATAATGGCATTATTTTGGAGAGACTTACCTAATCAAAAAAAGTAAATAAATAATTAATATTAAATTTGTTGCCTATCAAAATAAATTAAGTTATTAATTTAATATTGGTTCTAATTTTTTTATAAAATGATCAAAGAATCCTCAAATAACCACAATAAAAATACATACTCAGAAACTACAAATATTGCGAACGAAAACATAATTTGCAAAGATGGATTCTGCTCATTACCAAATCAAAAAGAGATTTCAAAACAAGATGAAAATAATATGAATTTATTTGATCCTATTTAGTAGAAAAGACATTTTCATGAATTGAA
>CACGNA010000040.1 GCA_902574425.1 uncultured Prochlorococcus sp.
CGCCCATCATTAGCAATACTTTTTAAGTCTTTTAATCTTTATAAATATTGAAGCACTAGCAATCTCATGCTCTTATCCAGCCAAGGGGGTCCCAAAACTTCAGAAATTTAGATGAAAATTCTACTAGTTATAATCCAAAATATGGGCTATTGAATTTTTATCGCTTACAGAAAGCTGCTCTACTTCATATTCATTTTTATACCAACGCGTACATTCGTAAAACTTTGGATTTTTACCATAATTACTTCTTCTATGTTTAATCCACTGCGCTAAGGCATATTGTTCTTCAATATTTATCATTTTGCTTATTTATCAATGAAATTATATTAGTCCAATTTAAAAATTAAGCTTTTGAATTTATATATCTTCCATATGCATGAACAAAAAAATAATCTGTCTATTAAGAAAAATTAAATTTAATGAGAAATAAATTGCAAGTGATTGTGAATTGAGCTTATTTAAAAGTCCGACTTTTTAATATGGCGCAGCAAGAAATTTTTAAAGAAGATCCAGATAAACAAGATGAGTTTACAAGTTTAAAAAATCTTCTTAAAAGAAACTTTAATGAGATTGAGGATCTTTCTAGAGGGGATATTATTTCTGCGGGAATACCTGTCTCATTTTACGATTTTGATGCTATGACTCAAGGTCTAAGAAGGGGAGATTTGATAGCTTTTGCGGGTCGACCAATGATGGGCAAAACATCATTAGCCTTACAGGTTGCTAAAAATATTGCATCCCAAAATATGTCTGTATGTTTCTTTGGCTTTGACATGAGTAAAGAGCAAATTGCATTCAGAATATTAGCTATGGAGAGTGGAATTGAAATCAATCGAATAAGAACTGGAAGACTTACTACAGAAGAGTGGACATTAGCCAACCAAATCAATAAAAAACTCGAATCCCTCCCAATATATTTAGAAGATAAAAGATGCATAACTATTGATGATATTAAAACTAAATGTAGACAAATATCTATGACTAATGATGATAAAAATTTGGGATTAATTGTTATTGATTCTTTCCATATGATGGAGGACACAAGTTTGGATGATTACCAAATACAGTTGAAAAGAAATATTAGAGATTTAAAGAATCTGGCACGAGAGCTTAATGTCCCAGTTTTAATAACAGCACCAATTTCCCGAGGAGTTGAAGAAAGAGAAAATTGTAGACCGATGTTATCTGATATCAGAGATTCTGATGCGCTTGAATATTATGGAGATATTATAGTAATGCTTTATAGGGATGAATATTATGACCCAGAGACAGAAGATAGGGGGATAGCAGAACTAATAGTAACTAAGCATACAAATGGTCCAGTAGGGACTGTGAAAATGTTATTTGAGCCTCAGTTTGGAAGGTATAGAAATTTAGCTGCATAAATCAGAATACTTACCCAAAGTTGACTCTTAATTATTCTCAATAGACCGCGATTAAATAGCGATTATTTTTATAGCTTTAGAAATTTTGAAGGTGTATATCTTCATATTTTTTGTATTTATCTTTTTAATTTCACTAGATTTTCATTCTCAACCTTAAAAATATGATTAATATCTCTGTTCAATAATGCAATCATCGTACAATATCCCATAATATTCACCTATCTCATCATCGCTAAATGGTAGGTCGTCTTGATACTCAAGATTTTCATTAAAATAGAACCACTCTTCTATATCGACATACTTCATTGGTTCTTTAAAAGAATATATATCTATCAATTCTTTAGCTTCTTGCTCATCAGAGGCTGTACAACAAACATCTGCGACTAGAGTTTCTATATTCCAATCCTTAAGATCTGAATTTGAATAATCAAATTCCTTTGATGCTTTTATTTGCCTCACAGAGACAAATGCGGTGTATCCATGACTTCCAGTAAACGAACAAAAACGATTATTAAAAATTTGAAGAGAATATAAATAAGGATTATTCCATTTAAACTCATAAAGTTTATTTTTATCGAATGATTGCTCTGCAATTAATTTTGCTTTTTGAAAATCCTCTTTGTTAAAAGTTTTATTATTTTCATATTTTTTAAAATACCCCGCTGCAATTCCAATTTGTTCTTCACTATATTGATCTTTTAGATTTTCTATTACATAAAATAGTTTTTCTTTAATTAAAGGCTTATTTAAGATTCTTTTATCAAACTCCTCAGCAATTTCTTCTTGATGTTTTTTCCACTCAGCAACAAGTCTTAAATTCTTCATTGATTCATATTTTTTGATGCATAAGATTATCTCAGAATCGTAAAATTTGTTTTCATAGTAGATTTCCATAAATTCTTTTAATTTCACTAGTTCAACATATGCCTCTTCAAAACTTGGATCTAAATCAATACATTTACAAAGATCTTTAATTGCCAATTGAAAGTTATGAACTTTATTATTTTCTATATTTTTATAAGTTATTGCACGTCCAAAATAAAAACTTGGATTCAAAGGTTGTTCATTTATTTTTTTTGAATATTGCTCTATTTTGTTATTAATTTTTTGTATTTGAATTTCGATACTTTTTACTTTTTCTGAAGCATCCATTGATCCAAATGAAGAAGCCTTTTGAAAATCTTTTAAGGCTAGTTCAATATTATGTAATCTTTGATAGCAATCTCCTCTTATTAAAAAAGCCTCTATCGATTCTGGATTACTTTTTATATATAAAGTACAGTCTTCTATCGATTTAATAAAAAGGTCTAATTTAAACTTTGCTTTTGCTCTTAGTAAATAAATCCTATTATTTTCTGGATTGATTCGGAGTGCTCTGGTGAAATCATTTATAGCTCTTCTAAAATCATTCTTTTCAACTTTATTCAGAGCCCTTTCGAAATAATATTTTTCATCAAGCTTGGAAGATGACATTAAAAAAAACTATGGAATATAAATATGGCTCAATTTGACAAAACATCAACTCAACTTTACAAAAACTTAAAAGTAAAACATTAATTTTCAACAAAAAGGCACTAGGTCGGAGGCGGGCGACAAACGGGCGAGGATTTGTATATTTATGGATAATTTTGTATACCTTTGACCTGTTTTTGAGACTCACAACTCCTCTGATATTGCAACTAACTTGCCATAGCCTGACTTGTTTATTTAGGTTACTGTCTCAAAATGGAGGGCGGGTGCTTTGGGAGCACTAGGTCGCAGGTTCGAATCCTGTCGCCCCGATCAGTTATAGCAGTAAGTCTCAGCTAATACATAATTCACGCAAATTATTGCTTCACGCAAAACTCACGCAAATAATTTATGGGCTAAAAATTCCATAAATAATCAAAGATGGTATGCCAGCCACAAAACATAAGAGAATCCCCAAAAGTACTGATGCAAATGTGCCGATTTCCTCTTGATTACTTTTTACAAAAAGCCACCTATGGAAAGGATAATAAAAACCGTAATACATGGAGAAGACTATTTCATGAGCAAGAGAGAGGTCTATGTTAAAAATATATTCAATAATTGAGGCAAATAATGCAATAATGCCCAATATCCAAAAAAATCTCCAATATCTTATTTTAGTTGCAAAGACAAATGGAAAGAAGAATGCAATCCATGAAAAGCCTGGGAGCGCATCATCACCATATTTCCCCCTAAAAAAAGCATTCACAACTGCACCTTGAGGTGATCTTACAATAGGGAATAGAAAAATACCCTTAGTTTTTACTAAGTATCCTTTTTCAACAAGCGTATCAATCTTGTCTAGTCTTAGTTTCATTTCAGATGATATAGCCATTAGAAAAAACGAATTATTTCTAATATAACTTTTGCACTAATCTCATGCAAAGCTCACGCAAATCAAGGTTTGATAGTCCGAACTAGACAACGCTTTTTTCTCTAAAAGTACTGATAGCAACATAAGTCTCAGTTATAGCTTCAATCTTGCGGGTGCTTTGGGAGCACTAGGTCGCAGGTTCGAATCCTGTCGCCCCGAATCTATAAAAACCAAGTCATACTAGCGAGTCTCCCAACTCGCTTTTTTATTTCTCATTTGTCTTAAAATCTCTGCGGGCGAGGATTGTATATCTTTGGATAACTTTGGAGGCTGTGTGGCCCGTTATAGCCATACTTCTGGTGTTACTCGCCAACCCTGACTAATTAACTTTTTCCATTCTTCCCTAGCCTTTTCAATCTTCAATTCTTCCCTTTTTTGCATTACTGGTGGTTCTTTTCCTAATACACCAACTATTTTTCCAGTATCTACAAACATATACTCAAAAAACCTATCCTTATTATTTGTATTTTTTATAAACCTCCTTACTTCTGATCTATTCGAATTAATTAACCAATAACCCTGAGCCACTAAATTAAAACAATACAAATAATAGTTCAGATACTAAATAACAAGCTAAGTAGTTTGCTATCAATAACCACTTTAAAATTTACTCTATATATATAGTATTTATTTAACTCTCAGATTCAGCATAAATATCTACAGTATTAACCCCCTCTAACCTATCCAATGAAGCTTTTCACTGGATTAGTAAGCGTTTATTTACCAAAGGCATTACTCATATCTTTATAACTATTGTAAGCATCATCATTATCTATTGCTGAAATTCCCCACGCATATACCTTCATATCTTCAGCACATCTATAAGTTATTATGACTGGTCTCCATGAATGATCGGCAATAATAGTAGCCTGTTTTTTATTATTTTCGCCAAGATAAGAATCTCTAATTTTTGTAAAACCTGCTATTTTCATTTCTCTCGTTGCTATTTCTACGCATTCATTCACACTTTCATTTTCCCCCATGTTTCCAGCATTTAAATAAAGATAAGGAACAGAGGCATTAACAGCAGTGGGTAAAGTAAATGCAGCTAATAAAGTTACTAATGATTTACGCATAAAAAAAGAGGGTTTTATCCCTTCAA
>CACGNA010000041.1 GCA_902574425.1 uncultured Prochlorococcus sp.
ATGATAAACCTCATTTAGGAAGTGTATATACAACAATAATTTGTGACTCAATAGCTAGATATAAAAGGCTTATAGGTAAAGATGTTATTTTCATCACTGGTGTTGATGAACATGGTTTAAAAATACAAAGAACAGCTAATGAAAAAGGCATTGAACCAAAATCACATTGTGATGAAATATCAGAAGTCTTTAATATTAATTGGAAAAATTGGAATATATCCTTTGATAAATTTATAAGGACAAGCTCAAAAAATCATGAATTTGTTGTTAATGAATTTTATGAAAGAGTAAAAGCATCAGATGATATCTATATGGGAGTTCAAAAAGGTTGGTATTGTGTCGGTTGTGAGGAATTCAAGGATAATCCAGAAAACTCATCAACATACAAGTGCCCTATACATCAAAAAAATCTAGAATGGAAAAATGAAGAGAATCTCTTTTTTAGGCTTTCTAAATATCAAAAAGAAATTGAGAAAATAATCAACGAACCTTCTTTTATAGAGCCAATAGAAAGAAAGAATGAAATTATAAATTTTGTTTCTAGAGGTTTAAAGGATTTTTCAATTTCAAGAACAAATGTCACATGGGGAATTCCTGTCCCTGGTTACGATAACCATACCTTTTATGTATGGTTTGATGCTTTACTTGGATATGTAAGTGCCATTAGTTCTGATGCGACAGAACATTCATTGGAAAAATCAATTATTGGAGGATGGCCAGCTGATGTTCATTTAATTGGTAAAGATATTCTGAGATTCCATGCTGTATATTGGCCCGCAATGCTCATTTCTGCCAATATGAAAGTTCCTAAAAAGGTTTTTGGGCATGGGTTCCTTACGAGAGAGGGTCAAAAAATGGGTAAGAGTTTAGGGAATGTTCTCGACCCTGACTTACTGCTCTCTAAATATGGAAATGATCCGGTAAGGTGGTACCTCATTAAAGACATATCACTAGGAAATGATGGAGATTTTCAAAATAAAAGATTTGTTGACATTATCAACAATGACTTAGCTAATACAATTGGTAATTTACTAAATAGAACATCATCTATGTCTAGAAAATGGTTTGATAATAAAGTGCCAATTATAGAAAAGATATCAAGTGAAAATAAATTAGAGGATATTGCCAAATTTGCAGTAGAAAACTATATTCATAAATTTGATATCTACAAATTAGATCTTGCAGCTAATGAAGTGCTTAGCCTTGCGATTAAAACTAATTTGTATTTGAATGATAACCAACCATGGATGTTGATAAAAGAAGAAAATAATTTGCCTTTTGTTAAAGAAATTATTTACAACGTATTAGAAAGTACACGAATAATAGGATTATTATTATTACCATTATTGCCAGAATTATCATCAAAAATAAATGAACAACTTGGTTCTACATACAATAAAGAAATTCCTTGGGAACAACAATTAAAATGGGGATTATTAAATAGTAACTCAAGCCTTCCTAAACCCACTCCAATAATAAATAAACTCGAGTATGATTAACTTTTATAGATTAATAATTCTCCTTCCAGTTTTTATTCTTGGATGTGGACCAAATTCAATCAAAGAAAATAAAATAATACAAAAAATAGATAGTTTAGATATGAATATTTACTCTAAGAGTGGAGATAAAATATATTCTATTATTAGTCCAAACTCAATTTATAATAATAATGAACAAAGATTCGAATTAAAAACTCCCACAATAAATATTTTTAACGGTGAAGAAACTAAATATATTATTAATTCCGATTACTCTACATTATCTGACAACAATAAACTCCTAAAATTAAAAGGAAATGTCAAATTAAAAACTCTAGAGCAAGATCAGGATTTTTTGTATGCAGATAACTTTATTTGGGATCTTGAAGAGAATAGCTATCTTTTAGATGGAAATATAAGATTTGAAAATAACAATATCATCTTAAATTCAGGAAAAGCAAAGTTGGGGGCAGATAACATAATTGAATTTTTTAATCCAGTAAAATATATAATTAAGGATTATAATAACGAGAATAAATATGAAACAAACTCAGAAAATGCCTTCTATGATTTAGAAACGGAATCCGTAAGTTTTAAAGCAAAGGAAAAAAGAGTACGTTCAATAATTTATTTTTAAATATTATTTTTTGCAAAAATATTATTAATTTTCTTTGACCAGTTATTTATCCATTTTTCATCAGATTTAGTAAAACATTTTGCACTCCAACCTCCTATCAATATAAAAGCCTTATTATTTATAGGTACAACTAAAATTGAGGGAATATCAGGACAGAAATTATAAAATTCATCTCTTCCTGGATAAAATTTAGTGTTTACTAATGATATTAATTTCATATCTTTTATTGATCTCAGACAAGTTTCTCCAGGGTTAAACTCCTTACTTGAAGTAATTCCTCTTCTCAATATATTTACTCCATCATTGTGAATTAATATTGCTGCTGCTGCAGTAGAAGTTAATATCGTTTCAGATCCCCATGCAAGTTCATCAATAACATCATCAGGAATGTTTTTGTCGAAGAGAAACTTATTTTCTCCTTTTAGATCAGCTTTCTCTCCAGCTAAAGGTTCAAATTGTTTAAATAAGAAACCTATCAAAATAATAATTAATGAAGCTATTGCAGCTATTACTTGTGCTCGTTCGAGTTCAGGAGTAATTATCTCTATTGAAAAGAAATTTGCTATTTGAAAAATAAATAGTATTGTGCCGATTAATACTAGAGATTTCCCATTGAATCCCATATATATAATATGTTAATTCTATTTAAATTATGCAAATATTATATTGGTTAGTACGCTTAAAAATACTCAAACATATGGTTTTTAATATATAATTAACCAAAACCTTTTAAAATGAACCTAAAATTTAATAAGTATCTTTTTTCTTTTGTCATTACTGGTTTAATATTTATCCTTATTCCTGCAACTACGTTCGCAGAAGGTGTTAGCAATATAAACAGACTTTTTGTTGTAACTCAACAAAGGACTATTATCAACTACGAAAAAAGTCAGCCTTCATCTATTGACAACCCTGTAGTAGATCCAAACTTTAACGTCATGAGATCTAATGATACTCTTAGTTCAACTGCTACTTATATAGTTGTTGGTTTATTAATTGCTGCCACGATTATTCCCTTAGCGACTTGGTGGTATTTCTCTAAATAATAGAGAATTCATGAATTACCATGATTTAAGTATTAGAAATGATTTATCTCATATTATTTTTATTACAGGTGGAACAAAAAGTGGTAAAAGTGAATTTGCAGAACATTTAGCTAAGGAAATTAAAAATTTATCATATGTTGCATTATCAAAAAACAACCCCAATGATAAAGAATGGCAAAAAAAAATTAATTTACATCGAAATAGAAGGCCAAAAGATTGGATATTAATTGAGACAACAGATTTACTAAATACATTAAAAAAAGAGGAGGGTCCATTATTAATAGACTCTATTGGTGGTTTTGTTATGGAAAGTATTGAACGAGATCTCAAAGAATGGTTAGCAAAGATGGATTCACTAATAGTTCTTTTAAAGAAAAGAAAAAATATAACATTTATTGTTGGTGAGCAAGTTGGTTGGAGTTTGGTCTCAGAATATAAAATTGGTAATACTTATATTGAAAGAATTGGTGAGCTTCAAAAGAAAATAACCAAAATTTCTAAAGATAATTGGCTTGCAATAAATGGTAGAGCCATCAAAATAGATGAAATAAGTTTAGAAATACCTACGTAAAATTGGAAGTTGCTCTTTTTGAACCTAGAATTCCCCAAAATACAGGCAATATTGCCAGGTCATGCGCTGCATTTAACATTCCTTTAAATCTTATAGAGCCCTTAGGCTTTAAACTAGAAGATAAATATTTAAAAAGAGCAGGATTAGACTATTGGCCACTAGTAACTGTTAATAAGTATGGAAATTTTGATAAATTTATAGAGAACAAATTAACAAATAGAATAATTTCTTTTAGTAAAAAAAATGGTATCTACTTGAAGGATTTTAAATTTCAGGAAGATGATGTTTTGCTATTTGGAAGAGAAGATTCTGGATTGCCAAAATACATTATTGATAAAAGCGATTTTTTAATATCAATATTTATGCCAAATTTGCAAACCGGATCAAATGATCAGAAAGGAGTTAGGAGTTTAAATCTTTCGGTAGCATGTGGTATTGCTATATATGAGGCTAATAAACAAATAAATTTTGAAAATGATAATTAAGTACAAACAATGTTTTACAATATTCCCATGTCTCGGTAGCTCAGCTGGTTAGAGCGGCGGATTCATAGCCCGCAGGTCGCGTGTTCAAGTCACGCTCGAGACATAAAAAAACAACAGCAATGAAAGAAGACATCAATTGGAAGAAGAGATCCTTGCAATTAAGAAGTTCAATAATAAATTTTTAAAGAATATTTTAGAAAATGGAGCAAAGAATTATATGCAAGAAA
>CACGNA010000042.1 GCA_902574425.1 uncultured Prochlorococcus sp.
ATACATTTTTAAGCTCCAAAAAAGTATTAAGGATAGAAAAAAACAAAATCCTTATTTACTCAATTAATAAATCCTAGTAGATTATAGATATGACAGATATCTTAGTATTAATTTTATTTGTAATGTCTGGGGCTGCTTCAGGATGGCTGGGGGTTGATTTATTGCCAGTAGACATACTCAAAAAGGTGTCTAACGTAGAAGGTTTTAGAATTGTTTTAGCAATAATAGGTTTTTTTATAGGATTAGCAGCTGGTTTTGTATTCCTTCAACTTAGAAAAACGTTTCTTAATCAAATAAGGACAATGCCTACGGATTTATTAATAAGTAGGTCAGTTGGCTTAATTGTAGGATTACTTGTTGCTAATCTCCTGCTTGCTCCAATACTATTAATTCCCTTCCCAAGAGAAGTCTTTTTTGCAAAACCTTTAGCAGCTATATTAAGCAATATTTTCTTTGGTGTGCTTGGTTATAAGTTAGCCGATACCCACGGAAGAACATTATTGAGATTATTCAATCCAAATAATACTGATGCATATCTAGTTAATGAAGGAATACTTCCTGCGGCAAGTCCAAAGATTCTAGATACTAGCGTAATTATTGATGGCAGAATAAATGGCCTATTAAGTTGCGGCTTGTTGGAAGGGCAATTAATTGTGGCTCAAAGTGTAATTGATGAGTTACAAACTTTAGCCGACTCAAGCAGTAATGAAAAAAGGTCTAAGGGCAGAAGAGGTCTAAAATTATTAAAAGAATTAAGAGATTTATACGGGAGAAGACTTGTAATAAACCCAACCAAATATGAAGGTAATGGAGTCGATGAAAAACTCTTGAAAATTACTGAGGACATGTCAGGAACTTTAATTACGGCTGATTACAATCTCTCTCAGATTGCAGAAGTCAAAGAATTAAAAGTTATGAATTTGAGTGATTTGGTTATTGCTTTAAGACCAGAAGTACAGCCAGGCGAATCACTTAATATAAAAATCGTAAGAGAGGGCAAAGAAAAAATGCAAGGTATTGGATATTTAGATGACGGAACAATGGTTGTTATTGATGAAGCAAAGAATTTTGTTGGAAGCAGGTTAGATATTGTCATCACAGGAGCACTACAAACTCCCACTGGAAGAATGGTCTTTGGAAAACTGACAAATAATCCTGAGTCAAACAAATCTTTTAAATCTCCAGCGACACAGGGCTAAATCTAGCTAGAATCAGAGCAATCTTATTTTTGTGATACAAATGACTGTATCTGCTCCTTATTACGGCGAAAACACCGTTATGAGGACCCCGCCCCCTGATCTTCCTTCTCTTTTACTTAAAGAGAGAATTGTCTATCTTGGTTTGCCATTATTTTCAGATGATGATGCGAAAAGACAACTAGGAATGGATGTTACTGAGCTAATCATTGCTCAGCTTCTTTATCTAGAGTTTGAAGATCCAGAAAAACCTATCTATTTTTATATAAATTCAACAGGGACAAGCTGGTACACTGGTGATGCAGTTGGCTTTGAAACAGAAGCTTTCGCTATCTGCGATACCATAAGCTATATTAAGCCCCCAGTACATACAATCTGTATCGGACAAGCGATGGGGACTGCTGCAGTTATCCTTTCATCTGGCACGAAGGGGCAAAGAGCAGCTCTTCCACATGCTTCTATTGTTTTACATCAACCTATAAGCGGGGCAAGAGGTCAAGCAACTGATATCCAAATAAGAGCGGAGGAAGTTTTGAAAAATAAAAAATCAATGCTGGAGATTCTATCTCGTAATACTGGGAAGACTATTGAAGAACTCTCTAAAGACTCAGACAGGATGAGTTATCTCAACCCGCAAGAAGCCTTAAATTATGGAGTTATCGATAGAATACTCACAAGTCAAAAAGATTTGCCAAATAAAATTTAACCCTCACAAAAAACTACTTTAAAATCATGCCAATAGGAACTCCAAGCGTGCCTTATAGACTTCCCGGAAGTCAATACGAAAGATGGGTTGACATATATACGAGATTAGGTGTTGAAAGAATTCTTTTTCTTGGACAAGAAGTTAATGATGGAATTGCTAATAGCCTTGTTGCGCAAATGCTTTATCTTGATTCTGATGACAATTCCAAACCTATATATCTGTATATAAATAGCCCAGGAGGATCAGTAACTGCTGGTTTGGCAATATACGACACTATTAAATACGTAAAAAGTGATGTTGTAACCATATGTGTAGGCCTCGCAGCCTCCATGGGAGCTTTTCTATTGGCCGCTGGCACCAAAGGTAAAAGAGTTGCTTTACCACACAGCAGAATAATGATTCATCAACCCCTTGGAGGAACATCTCAACGTCAAGCAAGTGATATTGAAATAGAGGCTAAGGAAATTTTAAGAATTAAAGATATGTTAAACATTTCTATGGCAGATATGACAGGTCAATCATTTGAAAAAATAGAAAAAGATACTGATAGAGATTATTTTCTAAGCGCAGAAGAAGCAAAAAACTATGGCCTTATTGATAGAGTAATCACACATCCAAGCGAAGCAAATCAGTCTTGAATTTTCTAAATAAATATTTTAATTTTCATTTTTAAATTAATAATTTATTGGTTTATTTACACGTTTAATGTCTAGAATATTAATTATCATATGCAAAGAAGCTACAACTAATGACCCAACTCTTTTACGATACTGACGCAGATCTAAGTCTTTTAAATAATAAAAAAATAGCAATAATAGGATATGGTTCACAAGGTCATGCACATGCCTTAAATCTTAAGGATAGCGGTATGGATGTAATTGTAGGATTATATAAAGGAAGTAAGTCTGAAAGCAAAGCTATTAGCGATGGTCTACAAGTGTTTAGTGTTTCTGAAGCTTGCGAAAAAGCAGATTGGATAATGATTCTCCTTCCAGATGAGTTTCAGAAAGATGTTTACCTAAAAGAAATAGAACCAAACTTAAAAGAAGGAAAGATATTAAGTTTTGCTCATGGCTTCAATATAAGATTCGGACTTATCAAACCTCCTAGTTTTGTGGATGTTGTAATGATTGCCCCAAAAGGACCTGGACACACTGTTCGTTGGGAATATCAAAATGGTCAAGGAGTTCCAGCATTGTTTGCAGTAGAGCAGGATTCTTCCGGAAGTGCAAGATCATTAGCGATGGCTTACGCTAAAGGGATTGGCGGAACGAGAGCTGGAATTCTTGAAACAAACTTCAAAGAAGAAACAGAAACTGATTTATTTGGCGAACAAGCAGTTTTGTGCGGAGGATTATCAGAACTTGTCAAATCAGGCTTCGAAACTCTTGTAGAGGCAGGATATCAGCCCGAACTTGCTTACTTCGAATGCTTACATGAAGTTAAACTTATTGTTGATTTAATGGTGAAGGGAGGCTTATCTCAAATGAGAGATTCCATTTCAAATACTGCAGAATATGGAGATTATGTAAGTGGTAAAAGACTTATCAATAGTGATACAAAGAAAGAAATGCAAAAAATCCTAAAAGATATTCAAGATGGAACTTTCGCTAAGAATTTTGTGGAAGAATGCGATAAAAACAAACCCTTAATGACAAAATTAAGAGAAGAGAACTCAAAACATGAAATTGAGAAAGTAGGTAAAGGTCTGCGCTCGATGTTCAGTTGGCTGAAATAAATTTATTTTTAATATTTCTTGGATCGATTGGTTTTGATTTATTGATCGGCGATCCAAGATTCTTAATCCACCCAGTTCAAATAATTGGCTTTTACATCAAAAAAATATCTGGTTACCTCATAAATAATTTTGGAGAAAATAAAAAAATATTGTTTTGGGGCGGTTTCATTATCTCTGTATCCACTATTGGAATAAGTTTTAGTTTAGGAAAATTGATAGAACTTAGTTTTTTGCAATCAAGAAATAATTTTTTTGGTGGATTGTTAATTTTTTTGGGACTTTCAAGTTGTATCGCAACTAAAGGACTTATTTCAAGTGTAAAAGAGATCGCAGAGCTAATAGAAAGCAAAGAATTTAATGAAAGAATAATCAAAGAGAAAGTTCAAAGAATAGTAAGTAGGAATGTTAGTTCATCTTCTCTTGAGCATCTTTTGAGATCAAGTACCGAGAGCCTTGCCGAAAATTCTGTTGATGGAATATTTGGGCCATTATTTTGGATTTTTATTGGAATTGTTTTAATGAAGTTTTCAATTTTTCTTCCAGGGCCTTTGTCACTTGGTTTATCTTATAAAGCAATAAGTACTTTAGATTCAATGATAGGTTACAAATATGATTATTTTATATATTTGGGTTTTTTCAGTGCAAAAATCGAAGAT
>CACGNA010000043.1 GCA_902574425.1 uncultured Prochlorococcus sp.
TACTTGCTCTTTTGTTAGAAAAAATAATTTTTCCAGTAGAAACTTTTGAATTTTCGTCTTTGTAAACGAAATTAAAAATATATGAACTAGAAGAAAAAATAGAACCTTTATTAACTTCTCTATAAATTTCTAAAACTTGATTTTTATTTATAAATCTACCATTGCCCACCTGAATCGTTTTGATGTCTTTAGGGTAAGTTCGTAGGGTAATGACGGATTCATTATTTTTATTTTCCCACCAAATATCGAAGGAAACTTTTTCTATTAAATTTTTATCTTCTACTTTTTCTTTAGATATTGAAGGCTCAAGAAAGAATACACTTGTTACAAGAAATAAAAAGAATATAAATGATTTTTTCATTAAATAAATACTCCTAGTCTAAAAATTTATCAATATTAATTCCACTTGTACCTGTCTCCTCTAGACCAATTAGTTTAGGATCTTTTTCAATATCAGAGATAACAAGACTATCTGATTCTTTATCGTAGCTCCAATCCCTCATAGTATTTTTTAATTTATTTTTCTTTCCAGTCAATCTAAATTTATTAAACAGCTCTTTGTTTTGTATATGCTCTCCTATAGCTTTAGCCCGCCTCTCATCGCTTGGATGAGTGCTTAGTATTTCTAAAGTCTGTTCACTTATTTGCTCTTTTTCTTGGGCTTTTCTTTTTTTTGCTAGAAATCTACATTTTTTCTGAAGTCTTCTATTTTTTTTAACCTTCATTTTATTTTTACAATCTTTATCCTCTAATACTTCAGGTTTTTCCTTGTTAATGAATATTTCAGGTTTCTTTTTACCAGGATCTGGAACTCCTTGTGGCAATAACCTTGCAACAATTTTATCCGTGTCATGGGGCATGGTTTCTGTCCATAATTTCAAACAAGCTTTTTCACTAAATCCTGCAGTTGCTGCATATTGTGTGCCTAATAAATCTGCCTCATATTCAAGACCTCTTCCAAAAGCGGTGAGCGAAAGTGCCGCATCTCTAAGATAGTTATCAATATAGCTAAATCCTTGCTTCATATATTCTGGACTTAATCCTTGCATTTGATTAATTGATTCAGCTATTACTGGAGAGTATTCCATTGCTTTTTCAGTTATCTGTGGAGCCATCATTTGAGATGCAAGATTATTGAAAGCGATTTGATTTGATAATTGATTAAGCGAAGTATTGGTCCCTGAGTAACTATCTGAAATCCCTCCTATCATAGCCGCCATAAAGTAAGCCCCTGCTTGTGCATTTTTTAATTTAACTATTCTGTCAGAGATTCTTAATGCAGCTACTGAATCATATTTCATTCTCGCTTTTCTTTTGTCGTCATTATGGTTTTGAGTGATATGAGCTAACTCATGAGAAATTACACAAGCTAGTTGTTCAGGTCGGCCCATAAGTTCTTTTAATAAAGCTTTATTAACTAATAAAACGCCACTATCGCTACTAGCAAAAGCATTAGCTTGTCCAGACATAGTGTTAATAACCTGAGACGCCCAAATATCAAAGTTTGTTGTTTTATCTATATCAGGTAGCAACTGGGCAGCCTGACATTTACTACTTGATGGATCTAGGCCAAGTGCTCCTGTACAATCTACTCCTTTCCTTACTGCTATTCTTATTGGTCTTTTTATATCATTGGCCTCTAAAATCCTTTCAGTAATCCTATAAGTCAAATAAAGATCAGGATTCATTATTTTCTTAGCTCTTTTGTATGCAGCTGATTTGGTATTGCCAATACTTCCAGTCAATAAAATAGCACTTGGTAAAGAAATGACTGCAGCGAGTAATCCAAAAACTAATATTATCTTCTTACTAATTTTCAAATTAAAGAAATATTTCTACAAATTTAACTTATATTTTTTTTGTTAGGGAATTTTTTTTGATTAGAAAATAAATTGAAATCTCTTATGTAGATATATTTTTGCGAAAATAAATCATTATTGTTGTTCGACCTACCTCACCCTTAGCACTAGGTCACAGGTTCGAATCCTGTCTACCCGACTCTTAAAAACCAATTCATACTAGAGAGTTTCCAAGACTCTCTTTTTTTTATTTTCATCAATCTCAGATTAGAAAGGGGCGCTAGTAGGGGCGCGAGTATCTTCAAAGATCTACGAAAAGGGGCTTAATTTACTACTGATATTTATTGAGTAATCGATTATAAATTACCAACAATACTATTACTCCACCTATACCAAGAGCTGCATGGTATGGGTCATGATGATTCTGCCAAAGCTCCTGTAAAAATTCCATTAATACTTAATCGCTATTTACCACCACATACCAAGATTTAAGTTTCTTGCATCTCTATGAACTCTATTACATGCAAGCTCACACTCGCTTAACTCTTTGACTGATAGAGCGTTAATTATTCTTGCCATATCAATAGAAGATAGTTCTCCATTAATGTTCCACTTAAGAGTAGTTTTACGTTGAGATGATTTTGTTGATTTCTTCATCATGACTTTTAAGGTCAGGGATAATTTAATAGCATATTTATTTAGAATTCACAAAAGAATGTGAAGTTTTTATAAGTTAACGAATAAATTTTATTTATTAAACATCTAGAAATTCAAGCAGCGGTGCAAGTAGTAAGCGTTTAATTTATTTAAAGGAGTTCTTTTAAATTGCGTACATATAAATCTTGCATCTGGTGAAGCCAATCAACCTTTTCTGACCAGCAAGTTTCATCAGTCAAATCACCCGATGATTTTTGGTGAAAGAAATATCCTCTTTTCCCTCCATCTCCGAGAGGGGAACCAAGAGACTTTTCTAATACTTCTTGATGAGGTTCCAACTGCAGAAATATGTTCTCAATGTCTGCATTTCGACCACCTCGAACAAATAAACCTACTTCCTTTTTTCCAATATAAATAGAAACCCAAAGATCAGAGTCAGGAACTTGACGCCAATGAGAGCTAGTCGCCAAACGTCCGTCCCATTCTTCCTGCGCTGGATGACGTTCAAGAAGATGTTCCCAAAAGCGAAGTCTCCATTTACTTAATCCACAAAGTTCTCCTGATGATCGTACTTGTTTTTGTATTTGACGATCCCAATCATTTGGCTTGGCAACGATTTCGAATAATGGAGCAATTGGAGAATTACCAATTTGTACAGCTTTTACCTGAACAGCAAAAAAAGCAAATGGTGCAACAGTGTGATCATTTAGCCACTGCACTGCTGATATATGAGGATCTCTAAAACTGCTAGCAACCCAAATAACAACTTGTGCTTCTAATCCAGCTAAATAGGTAAGGATTTGTCCAAGATGTGTGTGATCGGTTTGTTCTAATTGGTTTTCAATAAGAACTCTCGAGTCGTTTTGGGGATTCCTGGCAAGGATATCAGCTGAGAATGAATCAACACTAACTTCTTGACCTTCTAATTCAAGAGGTATACCTATAGCAGCAGATAATCGATCAAGATTGTCGGCAAGCCAAGGAGTAAAATCTTGTGCTTCATGACTCCATGCTTCTCTAAGATTTACATTCTTTAGTGTTCCAAGTTTTCTATCCATTTCTATAACCTATTATCCATCTAGCCTATCAGCATATTCTCTTAAAATTTCTGCCATCTTTTGAGGTGGGATTTCTTCTTGATATTCTCTACATAAATCAAAAAATTTGTTCAAGAAATCTTTAATTGAAGAGGATATAAAAAAATAGGATTTTATCACTCTATATTAGATCGACTTTCCTAAAAAACTATCAATTAAACGACCTATCTAACACAGAGCACTAGGTCGTATAGGGGTTAAGTTCCATAAACATCTTGTATGATCTTCGAAGATCATGAAATAAGCTATCTCAAACTCGTTCCACAATCTATAGTTAGTCTAGTCTATAAATAAAGTCTCAGCATATTCTTAAAAATAACTCCCAGTGCTTCGGGAAAACTAAGGTAGCAGGTTCGAAGCCTTTCGCCTTGATTGACTTCTCACGATTCTTAAATATCCTCAGGGCGATCATTTTATACCTTGCATAACTTTGCTGTCTGCATCTACAGCAATAAATAAATTAAAACATTCCAAAGAAATTAAATTTTTATCAAGGATCAAATGAGCCTTGGATAAGACGTAAATAAGAATAATTAATCAATGGTATAAGATTTACACCGCACATTTATTGAGATATTGGACTACACTCTTAGGGACGGAAATTTTT
>CACGNA010000044.1 GCA_902574425.1 uncultured Prochlorococcus sp.
ATTAATATGAGTCTCAATATTGCTCCTATATGCAGCAATGTATAGCAATGGTATGCAAATAATCGCTAAATAATCGCTAAGCTTCAACCTAGTGCCATATGAGCACTAGTTCATAGACTTCTCTTTAATTACGATTAACATTTGATTTAAAATAAAAAGTTAAACTTCCTCTTTTTTAATGAGTCTTCCCGAAACCGAGCCAATAAAAGAAACATTAAAAAACTTAAAAATGAATATTCCTCTTATGGAGGATAAAGAATTATTAGCTAATTCAAAATATTTACGGGTAAATTGGAGAAGATGGAATATGAGATCAAATTTTTTACAACTTTATTTGTACAAAGAGGAAATGATATCAAGATTATCCAATTTTTCTTTTATAAGGAAAATTCTTTTTAAAAGAAGATTTAATCTAAGTATTAATGAAACAAAGAAATTTTTTGAGAAAAGAAAACTAAATGAAGCCGATCTAAATAATAAGATTCAAGAAATAATAAAATGACTTTACCAATAAACCCTAAGAATTTTAGAAATCCTAATTTCAAAGATTTAAAAGATTTTTTAATCGGTATTTTAGCTTTAGGTTTAATTTCACCTTTGGTTTTCATATTTATTGTCTTTGGAATATATATTTTTTCTGAAAAAGATCCAAATCAAATCATAAGAGCAGAAAAAGAAGAAAAGATAGTCAAAGAAATTGCAGAAAATTATAATCTAAAAATAAAAGAAGGTTTATTTGAAAGTAAGCATTCAAGAAATATCAGATTAGCTAATGAAGTAATAAAAATAAAATTAGGAGAAACTGAGATGTCTTATGAAGAATATATGAGTTCTTTGAAAGGTCTAGATTTCTATTATCTTCAGAAGTCTTTAGACCCTGAATTTAAAAGTCTTACTGGGTTGATTTCTTATAATCGATATGGATATTATTTTGATACTATTTGCAATATCCGATATTGTCCTCCTAAGTAAGTAAATAAATGAAACGCTTACTAATTGCACCTTTGATAATTGGATTGACTGCACCTGTTCAAGCCCGACCTTATGGTTTAAAACCTGCTTTAAAAGTCGAGGAATGTATTAGTGCAACTGTTCAAAAGCTGCATACTACATGGAGAGAACCAGAACATGATCCAAGGGCGATAATTGCTTTATCTCACAACCCTAAGGTTTCTGATTTGGGTTTATACCTTGGTTACAAGTTGGAAAAATATAAACATAATAATTGGGATACCCTAGGCGCTCATCCCCCAATCTTGATTAAAAAGGCAAGAAAAATGTATAAGCCTAATGATCGAATTAAGCTATGTCTAAAATTTGTTCCAGTTGAATGTAGGAGTAGCAAATCTTATTATCAAGATGTAAGAGGTGAGATTTATTCAATTACAAATGAAAGGACAAGAAAGACACACTATGGTCGCTATGGGAAAAACGCCTGTGGAGGAGCATAAGAGACTATAAAGTAAAAAATGGATATATCACTTTTTAAGTTTTTATGAATAGTCATAAAAGATTAGTTGGTAATGAATTAATTCTTAAAATTAGAAGCTTTGGAGAACTTGATAGTGACAAGAAAATTTTTAAACTAATGTTTGCTTGTGGCTATTATCACAAGGATCATTTAAATAACATTATTTATGATCAAAAAGAATTTCACGAGGCTTATAGAAGTGCAAAAGCTAAAGATCAAGTTACAGAAATTAATGTTGAAGAAAAGCAATATAAATCAGCAGATAATTTTTCTAGAGCTAAAGATCAATCTGCTGCAAAGAGAAAATGTGCACTTTACTTAATGAGAGACAATAGAAGTGGCGATGTGAAAATAGGTATTTCAAATAACCCTAAAAGGAGATTAAAAGAAGTTGAGGGTCAATATAATGTTGGTTCGGTATCAATTATTGATAAGACCTGGTTTTTTAGTAAAGAAGAAGCACATAAATACGAGAAAGCTTTTCATAACAGGTATTTAAATTCTGTTTCATTTTCTAGGGGTGGCAGAGAATGGTTCAATCTTAATGATGAAGATATCTCTGGTTTTTTGGAATGGATGCGGAGAGCCACAGAGCAAAGATCTTACAGAGCTAGAACTATATCAACTAAAATTTGGAAAACTCGAGATGAACTAGAAAAGGATAGGACCAGTGCATTCTGGACGGGAACAATTGTGTCTTTTCTTACGGGAATTATCCCTGCCATAGGATTTCTGTTAACGCAATCTGAAATAGCTTTATTCATTACTCCGGTTGGAGTTGGAGTTTACTGTTTAACAAAAACCAAAAAAGATAAAAAAATACAACGAACGTATGGTGAGGATGGATTTGAAATATCTAAAGGTCTCCCTATTTGGGAATTAAACTCAATGAATTTGTGGGATGAAGAACAGTTAACTATTAAAGATTATAAAATCTCAAAATTAAGTGATATGCCAAATAATATTCAACCCTTAAAGAAAAAATAATTAGTGCTATTTAGCGATATAAGTTGGCAAAGTGTTGCAAGGTATAGCAGATAATCGCTATATAATCGCTAAGTCTTATTTTTCTTATAGCAGGCAATAAAAAAGAGAGTCTGGGAAACTCTCTAGTATGACTTGGTTTTTAAATGATCGGGGCGACAGGATTCGAACCTGCGACCTAGTGCTCCCAAAGCACTTAACAACCCTAGTAGGACACTATGTCTACAGACCATGACTAAATAGTTGCGAGGTACTGCTTACTTAGAGATATAAAATAAAGATATATTTGTTGGCGATTTGTTGGCTTTCAATATTTATATAAAAATTGATAAATTTTTAACCTCTTAAATCATATGGTGTACATACATTTCTAGCTAAATCATTCTTTAAGTTTTCTAAAGATGGAATTTGATTATAAAAAGAACCTTTATTTACAAATTTATCTATGAATTCTCCCCGTTCACACCAGAAAAGTATTTCTTCTTTTTCATTATTTTTTCTTAATTGAATAGTCTTATAAACTGTTCCCCATTTTTCCCAAGGATTCAAGAATACTCTATTACTGTATGCAGTGGCATTACATAAATTTATAAAAATTTGCCTATCTCTGTCATTATTAAAGTCTGTAGGTAAAAGATTAGAATTCCTATAAATTTTTAATGAGGGATCTTCTTTCCTACATTTTGCTACCACATCATATTTATCATCAGAGGAATTGTAAAAAAAGGTTCTTTTTCTAGAAGAGTTAGAAGTATCTTCTTTTAAATTTATAAAATCTGATCTCCCCCCATTTGTAAAATTAATTCTAATAGTTCTAGAACTTGTATCTTTAGAAAGTTTTAAATCATTTGAGAAATCTTTATTATTATTATTTTCAAAGGGCTCAATATTATTATATTTAAAATCAATAAAATTATCTTGTAAAAAAGCATATCCCGCATTATTTAAGAAACGAATTATCCTTTCACTTGATACTGCAAAATTTAGACCTTGTTCTCCTTCCTCTGTTCTATATATATATGTATTTATTCCAACCACGCATCCATAAGAATTGATTAATGGACCGCCTGAGTTTCCTTTATTAATTGCGGCATCAGTTTGAATTATTTTTCCTTTTTCTCTTACTGCACTCACAATTCCTCTCGTAACTGTAAATTCAAATTCTTTTGGTGTTCCAATAGCAATTACATTCTCTCCGGCAAATTCATTGGTTTTTTTGATTGGGAGTACGCTCCCCTTGATTCCGTTAATACTTATTAATGCCATATCGTTAACCCAAATACCTCTCTTCCAAGCATTGCTATTACGCGCACTTTTAATAACAACTCCATTATTAAGTGATCCATCTGACCATTTTATTGAAACTTTCTTTTCAGAATCAACCACGTGCTTGTTGGTAAGAATAAAAGTTTTGTTATTACTTTGACCAATTACAAAACCAGTTCCATAAAAATCACCCGCATATACAACTACAACATTTGGTTTGAAAGCACTAACAAGTTTTCTACCAGTTAAAAGTTTCTCAGAGCAAAGATTTGTATTGGCAAAAATAGGTTTAGTTTCAAACAATAGTGATCCAAATATTAATAATGGGAGCAGATAAATACTTTTCATAAATAAAATCTTAATATTAGACTTAGACTTTTCTCAACTTTTGATATTAATTTGTTGGCTATTTGTTGGCCGCCATGAGC
>CACGNA010000045.1 GCA_902574425.1 uncultured Prochlorococcus sp.
TTAAAAGATTTTATATTTATCAGAGTAAAAAGAATAGTAATTTATCAATAATGAACTTTGTAGTTTCTGATGAAACATCTTCAATAAAGGTTACAAAATTTCTTATAGGAAGGAGATTTAGATCTTATTCCTTCTTCGCCTCTCAAAAATCTTTATATACGCCTGGAACTAAATTAGCAATTTCCGGTAAGGTTAAGTTCACAGAGTATGGCAAAACTTTTGTAGATCCGCAGATTGAAATTCTTAAGGACAATAACGATAATTTTAATTTCTCGGGAAAAATATTACCCTTGTATTCATTAGCTGAAGCGTTATCAAATATGCGTTTTATAAAACTCATAAAAAAGGTACTAATTCATGCAAAGCAATATCCAGAAATTTTAAACCAAAAACAACTTGATTCATTATCCTTATTATCTAAAGGAGAGTCTTTGATTAATATTCATTTGCCACCAACTCAAGAGGCACTTATTGAGTCAAAAAAACGTTTGGTTTTTGATGAGTTATTTCTACTTCAAATAAAGTTCTTACTTAGAAAAAGAAAGAAGAATAAAAATGTAATTGCCAAAAAATTACCCCAAAAGAAATCTTTACTAAAAGAGTTTTTAAATACTTTCCCTTTTGAATTAACAAGATCTCAAGTCAATGTTTTAAATGAAATTAAGAAAGATTTATCTAATAACTTACCAATGTCGAGATTGCTTCAAGGCGATGTGGGAAGCGGTAAAACTATAATTGCAATTGCATCTCTTTTAATTGTAATAGAAAAAAATCTACAAGGTGCTTTTATGGTTCCTACTGAAGTATTAGCAGAACAACATTATAAAAATTTATTAAAATATTTGAACCCACTTTTAGTCTCGGTTGAACTTCTTACCGGGAATACTCCTCAAAAAAAGAGAAAAGAAATTCTCTCGAATTTAAACAATGGACTAGTTGATATCCTCGTGGGTACTCATGCATTATTTGAAGATAAAGTCATCTTTAATTCATTAGGGATGGTGGTAATTGATGAACAACATAGGTTTGGTGTTACTCAAAGAAATAGATTACTCAATAAAGGAGAGAATACTCACTTGCTATCAATGACAGCAACACCAATCCCAAGAACACTTGCGCTCTCTATTTATGGTGATTTAGATGTTAGTCAAATTACAGAACTTCCTCCTGGGAGAGTTCCCATAACTACAAAAATAATTTCAGAAGATTATTTAACTAACTTGTTCAAGATTGTTGAAGATGAGATCACTAAGGGAAGGCAAGCTTATGTGATTTTGCCACTTATAGAGGATTCAGAAAAAATGAATTTAAGTTCAGCAAAGAAAACATTTAAACATTTATCAGAAGAGGTCTTTTTTAAGAAAAAAGTTGGATTATTACATGGCAAATTGAATTCACAAGAAAAGAACGAAGTGATTAATTCTTTTTTAAAAAATGAAATTAATATATTGGTTTCAACTACTGTAATTGAAGTTGGAATTGATGTGCCTAATGCCACAATTATGATTATTTATAATTCGGAAAGATTTGGATTGTCTCAGCTTCATCAATTAAGGGGAAGAGTTGGTAGGGGATCAACTAAATCTTTTTGTTATCTCGTAACCTCTGATGAAAATGGATTAGAAAACAAGCGATTATGTGTTTTGCAAAAATCTAATGATGGCTTTTATATTGCCGAAAAAGACTTGGAGCTAAGAGGGCCAGGCCAGATTTTAGGATATAGACAATCTGGATTGCCTGATTTTGTACTAGACAATTTACCAAACAATAAATTTCTAATTGAAAAGGCTCGTGAAGAGGCTATTAAAGTAGTTAGTAATGATCCTGATTTAAAAGAAAACATAGTTTTAAGGAATATACTAATTGATAATTCTGATAATAAATTCATTCATGATTTCTTGAATTGAAGAATATCATTGTCATTTTATAAATATATGCAAGTATAAATAAATTGCAAATTTCAATTGAAAATTTGGAATAAAATACCAATTAAAGAGAATGGAGATAAATTAATAGCTATACCTAGCTACTTAAACTTTTTAGATCCGCACCCTTACTCTCATTTAGGAGCTCCTTACAAGGACAAAACTTCTCTTTGGAAATTAAGAGAGGAGGTTGTAAATAGATTAGAAAAAGTAAATGATTATTTGATATCAAATAATAGTTTTTTCCTTTTAATTTATGACAGTTGGCGACCTCTAGAAGTCCAAGAATTTATGTTTAAAAGAGCATTCTTATTAGAGTGTGAAAAATTGGATATTGAGCCTTCTTTAAAAAATATGAAATCTTATCCATCTATTTTAAAAAAAATTGAAAAATTTTGGGCATATCCTTCTTATGACTCTAGATGTCCGCCACCTCATTCAACTGGAGGAGCATTGGATGTTTGTTTATCTTATAAGGACGGAAATCTTGTCGAAATGGGAAGCAAAGTTGATCAAATGGATAAGACTTCAAATCCTTATTTTTATGAAAATATAAAGAATGAAGAAGCAATTATTTGGAATAGTAGAAGAAATTTATTAAGGGAAATTATGACTAAATTTGGATTTGCTCAACATCCTAATGAATGGTGGCATTTTAGTTATGGTGATCAATTATGGGCTTGGAAAAATAAAAAAGCAAATGCCCTTTATGGAAAAATTTAAATTCTATTGAATTTCATTTAGTAAATTCAAAATAGAACTTTCATCTTGCGTATTTATAAAATCTCCAAAATCTAAATCGGAAAAACTTTTCCAATGATCAAATAATGGTTGTAGAGTTTTTTCTAAATCATTTAATTCCATTCTTTGTAAGAATGGTTTTGCCAGCCTCTGTAGATTTTTACTTCCCCCCAACCATAATTGGTATTTGTTTTGCCCACTTCCTACAAGTGCTAATTCTGCCATGTAAGGTCTTGTACATCCATTAGGACAGCCTGTCATTCTAAATAATATTGTCTTTTCTATTTTTAGATCTAATAGTAATTTTTCAATCCTTTTAAGTACATCAGGTAAAATTCTTTCTGCCTCAGTCATCGCAAGACCACAAAGTGGTAAAGCTGGACATGCTAAGGCATGTCTTTGTATTTCATTAATGTCATCTAAATTGTCGTATCCAATTTTTGAAAGAGCTTTTTTAATTTCACTTTTGTTTTTATTAGAGATATTGCAAAGTAAGATATCTTGATTAGGCGTAAGTCTTAAATCAAGATTATATTTTTTTACAATACTTGTAATGATATCCTTTTTTTTACCAGATAATCTACCTGATAATAAAGGTAACCCTACGAAAAAAGAGCTATTATTTTGTTTATGCCAACCTAGATAATCAATAAGAATTTGATTCGGTTCTTTTCTGAGTTTTTTAATTTCTTTTTTGAAATACTTTTCTAAAAGTAACTTTTTGAACCATTTAATACCTTTTCTATGAAGAAGGTATTTCATTCTTGAATTTTTTCTTGATTTTCTATCACCATAGTCTCTTTGAATTGCCACAATACTCTGAATTAATTCATAAATATTTTGTTCTTCAACATATCCAAGCGGATCTGCAATTCTAGCAAAAGTTTCATCATTATTATGTGTGCGTCCCATGCCACCTCCAACATAGAAGTTACATCCCTCTAAGTTCCCCTCTTTTGAAGTAAAAGCAACTATTCCAATGTCATTAGTAAGAAGATCAACAGAATTATCTCCAGGAACTGTAACAGCACATTTGAATTTTCTTGGTAAATAAGTTGAACCATAGAGAGGCTCGTCTTTTATTCCACTAAAAACATTATCTTTAAATTGAAGTCTCCTAATATCTTCAATATCTTTGTCGGGCTTAATGGTGTATTCTAAATCTCCATCAGCCCAAAGCTCTAAAAAAGTACCTTGCCCAGCTAAAGGGGTGAGTAGGTCTGCAACTTTTTTAGCCAATCCTCTTGCAATTTTGTAATCCGGCGAATCAAATGGAGCCGCTGGGGCCATTACATTTCTATTTATGTCTCCACATGCAGCTAATGTTGAGCCCATTGAAGTTACAATTGTTTGAATCACTTCCTTTAGATTCTCCTTTCTAATCCCATGCATTTGAAAGGCTTGTCTTGTAGTTG
>CACGNA010000046.1 GCA_902574425.1 uncultured Prochlorococcus sp.
CTGATTAACTGATTGAATATGCCAAATTCGTAGCGAATACCATAACCAACTGCTGGAACTTGTAAAGATGCTAATGATTCCATATAACACGCTGCAAGTCTGCCAAGTCCACCATTACCTAGTCCAGGCTCTTCTTCTACTTCAAGAATTGTTGATAATGATTCAATCCCGAATCTCTTTAAAGCATCTTCTGCCTCTTGAGTTATGCCAAGATTGAGTAGGTTATTACTTAATTGAGGGCCTATTAAAAATTCTGCTGATAGGTAAGCGACTGTTTTTTGTGGTTTTTTTCTTATGACTTCTTGACTTGCTAAATATCTTGTCATTAGCCTATCTTTAACTGCGTAACTTAAAGCCATATACAGGTCGTGAGGACTTGCAGAAGTAGCTAACTTTCCAAGTGTATAGAAAAGATGGGCAGTCATTCCTTGAAAAACAGCATCAGAATCCATGCCAGCTTTCTCAGGATCTAAGTAGCAGCCTGGTGTAGGCAAGCGTAGATCGAAGGGTTCGTTGGAATTCATTTGATTAGCCATATATCAGACAATAGCCATGTTTTATAAAATTTCTTTGTTGTAACTTCAGATCCACACTTGTTGAGTATTTTTGCTTTTTTTTTACATAGTTCTTAAAGTGGGCCCTCAATAAACTATCTTCCAATTATGTAGTTTATTTTTTTTCTCGAATTTCATATGTATTCTTTACTTGCTGAATTAAGTGCACATGATTTAGAAGTTGCTGAAACGTTGATAGGAGTTATAAGATTTCTATTGATATTTTTAGCTGCAAGAGCATTGGCAGAAGTATTAGTAAGACTAAGTTTACCAACGATTGTAGGTGAGCTTCTTGCTGGAGTAGTAATAGGAGCATCGGGATTCCACCTGTTAATTCCACCCTCCGCTGGAACAGAACTAAATGAAGGGCTTGTAAATTTTATTAGTTCATTAGCTTCAATTCCCCCTGAGGCCGTACCTGATGTTTATTTCGAAAGTTTTCCATCCCTACAAGCAGTAGCAACACTTGGGTTATATGCACTTTTATTTTTAACAGGCTTAGAAAGTGAGTTAGAGGAATTGGTGGCTGTAGGTGCACAGGCTTTTACTGTTGCTATGGCTGGGGTTATTTTACCGTTTGCTTTTGGAACTCTTGGATTAATGTTTATTTTCCAAGTAGATCTAATTCCAGCAGTATTTGCTGGAGCATCTATGACAGCTACAAGTATAGGTATTACTGCAAGTGTTTTCGGTGAATTAGGATATTTGAAAACTAGAGAAGGACAGATTGTTATTGGTGCTGCAGTTCTAGACGATATTTTGGGTATTGTTATTCTCGCAGTTGTTGTAGCTCTTGCTGCTGGAGGTTCTTTAGAAATTGCTCCTATCGTGAAATTAGTAGCAGCAGCTGTAGTATTTGTTATTGCAGCTATTGCATTAAGTCGAACAGCAGCTCCAGGTTTTGATTGGCTATTAGATAGATTGAAGGCTCCTGGTGCAGTTGTGGTAGCATCTTTTGTGATACTTGTATTGTGTTGTTTTGTCGCAACAGCAATTGGATTAGAGGCGGCTTTAGGTGCTTTTGCTGCTGGATTGATTCTTAGTAGTTCTAAAAATAATCATGCTATTCAACAATCAGTTTTACCTTTGGTATCATTGTTTGCAACCATTTTCTTCGTATTAGTTGGAGCTGGAATGGATTTATCAGTTATCAATCCTCTTGATCCAACAAGTAGATCGGCTCTTGTAGTCGCAGGTTTTTTGTTGGTTGTTGCAATTATTGGAAAAATTGCAGCTGGATGGGTATTTTCAAGTGATAAACCTACCAATAGACTAGTTGTAGGTTTAGGGATGATGCCTAGAGGAGAGGTTGGTTTAATATTCCTTGGTCTAGGTACAAGCGCTGGTCTTCTTACTCCCTCACTTGAAGCAGCAATTTTATTAATGGTTATTGGTACGACATTTCTCGCTCCTGTTCTTTTAAGAATCGTTTTAAAAGATAAGACACCAGGTGGTGGTAATAAAATATCAGATGATGTTGCAGCTGATCCTGTTGGTCTTCTTTAGTAAATAATTTTATTAGAATTGTTAAGTATATAATTATAAGTAATGGAAAAATCAGCTCTAATAAATAGTGATTTAAATTATGATTGGAATTTTTTAAATTACCCAATACATACTGTTTCAGCTAAGCCAGAAAATACCTCAAAAGAATGTGCAATTTTATTAATTCATGGTTTCGGAGCTTCTACGGATCATTGGAGATTCAATATCCCTACTTTGAGCAACAAATATGAAGTTCATGCGATGGACCTACTTGGGTTTGGAAAAAGTCCTAAGCCTCAAGATGTTGAATACTCAGGATCTTTATGGAAAGATCAGGTTATAGCTTACGTAAAAGAGAAAATAAGAAAACCTACAATTGTTGTGGGAAATTCATTAGGTGGCTATGCAGCCTTAGCAGCTGGTTCAGAATTAAATGAACTTAACGCTGGAGTCATATTACTCAATGCTGCTGGATATTTTAGTGAAGAAAAAAATATAAAGAAGAATATTTTGCAAACTTCTATAGAAACAATTGCAGGGATATTTTTGAAAAATGTTGTTCTTCAACGTTTGATTTTTGAGAATATGAGAAATCCAAACAATATTAAAAAAACTTTGAATCAGGTTTATGTTGATAAAAAAAATGTTGATGATTTTTTGGTTGAGTCCATAAGAAAGCCTTCTCTAGATTATGGAGCATTTAATGTTTTTAGAAGTGTATTTAATCCCTCAGGTCCTCAGGGTTTACCTTTAGATAAGTTATTCGCAAAACTAGATTCACCATTATTACTTCTCTGGGGAGGCAAAGATCCATGGATGAATACCCCTAAAAAAAGAAATCTATACAAAAAATTCACTCCAAAGGATACAAAGGAAATTATTCTAGAGGCTGGACATTGTCCTCATGATGAAATTCCTGAATTAGTTAATCAGCATATTTTGGATTGGGTTGATTCTCTTTAAATATTTATTGTGCGAATAAAATTATTTAACAAGGAAAAGGGAATTTATATTTTTCAATTAGATCAAAATAACTATATTAAATTTTGTCCTGAAAGAGGAGGACTAATTACAAATTGGGTTTCTGATGGTAATGAAATAATTTATTTCGATGAAAAAAGATTTATGGATAAGACAAAAAGTATTAGAGGAGGAATTCCAATCCTTTTTCCAATTTGTGGAAATCTAAATTCATCTGGTTCAGTATTTGGAAAAGATTATTTGCAGTTAATGCAACATGGTTTTGCAAGGGATTTGCAATGGCAACACTCGTTTAATGAAAATGAAAAATCTTTATGCTTATTTTTAAGTGAATCTAAAAAAACTAAAAAATATTATCCTTTCGATTTCGAACTAAGAATTGAAGTTAACTTAAAAATTAATTGTTTAGAATTTGAAATTACGATTTATAATAAACCAGACAATGATATGCCTATAAATTTTGGTTTGCATCCTTATTTTAATGTTTCAGATTTCAAAAATTTAGAGTTTATTGATAATCCACTTAATTGTCAGGATCAAGAAAGAAATATTATAAGTAATACTTTAGATGAATTAAACAAAATTAATTTAGGAGTTGATCTACTTATGTATACTTCCGGTAGAAGCTCTTTTCGAGATAAAGTTTTTAAAAGAGAGGTAACTTTAAATCATCCATATCCTTTTGATTTAGGCGTTATTTGGAGTGATCCTCCAAGAAGAATGATATGTCTCGAACCTTGGACTAGTCCCCGAAATTCTTTTGTCGATGGATTTAGAAATATTATGATTCCTTCAAATGATAGTAAAAGGTTCAATGCCTCAATACAAATAAATTCTCTTAAGTAATTATGCAATACTTATGAAATTTGTCGTTATAGATGATGATCCCACAGGCTCTCAAACTGTTCATGATTGCTTATTACTGCTTAAGTGGGACTGCTCAACTTTAGTCAAAGGTTTTGAATCTAAATCTAATTTATTTTTTA
>CACGNA010000047.1 GCA_902574425.1 uncultured Prochlorococcus sp.
GGAGATATAAAAAATGATAATAATGAATTTCTGCTAAATATGAAAAATAGATATTCTCCAATCCCTTCGTTTATTTCAGTTAAGTTTGATTCTGAGCTTAAACTAGATAAGGCAAATTTTGTAAGAGTTTTTAACTCTAATAAAGGGACTATAGGGATTGTCAAAGAGGATGATAGTTACATTTGGAGAGCTGATAATTTTCCTCTTGATGAACTTGAATTATCTTTAAGCAAAAATCAATTTGATAGAATTAATGGAATTATTAATGGTGCTGGTTCATTATCTTCTGATGAGTCTTATCTTGATGGGCGACTCGCATGGAGTTTAGGTAAATATAGAAATATTAAGTTAGCAAATTCATTATTTGATTTCAGCTTCAAAAATAATTCTTATTATGTAAGTTCTTCATTGTATCCAATTGATGGAGGCATAATTGAAGTCGAATATGATTCAAATAAAAATAATTTAATCAATTCAGAATTCACCAATATAAGTACCAGTTGGACAATCCTTACCGCTGTTGATATTTTTAACTTTGATAATAAAAAAGGTATTCCAATAAGTAAATCGAATATTTTGGAGGATTTTGAAATAAATAAAGTTAATAATTCGTTTAAAGAGAAGATCGATTTTATAAATAACTTTATTGAAAATAGTAATGCGCTAGAGGAAAAATTTAATTTACAGAAATATTTAAGTAAATTCAGAAGTAGATACAATGGAAAAATAACTATTCAGGGCGATAGACCACTTAATTACAAATTAAATGCAAAATTAAATGGCTATCTTGATGTCTCTAGAGATGATTACAAAAATAATAAAGAGGAATTTTCTATTGATTTGCAAGGAGGATTATTAACAGGTAAAGGTTCTTTAAACATCGAAAAACTACCACTAAGTGCTGCAAATATCTTTTTGAAAAAGCCAAGAGATTTTCTTGGAGGGTTGGATATGAATTTATTTTATGATCTTGATAAAAAATCTTTTTCTAGTGAAATTGCTTCCAATAATTCAGCAATAAAAAATAACAAAATATTATTTAATAGAGGACTAATTGAATTTAATAATTCTTTTTTTGATATTGATTTTTCCCTGCTAATAAATGACTCTGAAATGCCAATTAAAATTAAAGGCTCAATACCTATAAATAAATCAGATAACTTAGATCTGAGATTGATTGGGAATGGGAAATTTATTGAGTTGATAGATATTTTCGCTGATGAATACTTTACCTTTAAAGAGGGTGATGTGAATCTTAGAATGATAATAAAAGGAACCCTACAAAAGCCTATATTAAATGGATTTGTCGTAATTAAAGATTCTGAAATTGATTTTTATAACAATATAATAAAAGACATTAATAGCCTGATAATTTTTGATTTTGATTCTTTAGAGATCAAGAATCTAAAAGCACAGGTTGAAGATTCTGGAAATATTTTTATAAGAGGGTCTTTGCCTTTTTATAGTCAGAATGATTTAGAGAAGGCTGAGATTAATTTGATAACCAATAAATTCACTTTAAAGACAGATAATTTTAATTTTTTAATAGATTCAGATATCGATTTAAGTGGATCATTTGAAAGTCCTGTTTTGGGTGGATATCTATCTTTTAATAATGGATTTATTAACTTTAATAGCACCAATCAAAATAATAAAAAAAGAAGTGAATATTAAACGAAAAGAGGAAAAAAAAGATTGGCCAGAACTTTATTGGAATAACAATAAAAATATTGAAATAATTTCAAATGAAACAATTTTAAATTCAGTTCTTTTAGGAGAAACTTTGCCTAATTATTTGAATGATTTGAGTTTTAATAATCTTAAATTAAAGCTTGGACCAGAATTTAAACTTCAATATTCAGATATAGTTCAAGCTTATTTAGATACCAAATTAGACCTTGATATAAATGGAACTGTAGGAAAAGATTTAAATGCTAGGGGGCTTATTTATCTTAAAAAAGGTAGAGCGAATCTATATACTACCCCGTTTAAACTTGATAAAAATAAAGATAATTATATTTTATTTGCATCAAGAAGTGGTGTAGTTCCATTTATTAACTTTTCTTTAGTTAGTAAAGTTCCAGATTCTATAATACCTATACGTGAAAATAAGCAGGATTCAAATATATCAGCTGATCTTGATGCAGATGAGACCTCAAGTGGTTTAGGAGCGTTTGGAATTGGCAATACAAGGCTTATCAAAATTGAAGCTTCTTACGAAGGATTTCTAGATCAATTATCTTTTGAAGATGAAAATAAAAGAATCCAACTAAGGAGCACTCCAAGTTATAACAGGTCGCAAATAATAGGCTTAATTGGAGGTAACTCTGCAAATTTAATAAATAGAGCATTTATCTCTCAACTTAATAATGCTGATGCTTTTAGTGAAAGATTTCAGTTATCTTTATATCCAGCTTTAATAGAAAATAATGATTCTCTAAATAACATTTTTTCTAATGAAAGTTTAGATATAGAAGATGATGGACAATCATCTTCTAATGAGGAATTTTCTTCTCAAGCTTGGGTGGCTGAACTAGGACTTGATATTACTGATGCTATAAATTTTGCCTTTCAAACAGTTCCAGGTAGAGATGACATATCACCTACAGGAATTTTGACCTTTCAGGCCAATCCAAACTTAGAATTATTAGGTTCTTATGATGCTAATGGGGATTGGAAAAGTCAAGTTCAATTATTTTTTAGATATTAATTCATAAAGAAAGTTAGTTTAAAGAATCGTTAATTTGAATTATTATTAAATTAAATAGAAAAAATTATGGCCAATATTTTTGAAGTTCCTAAACCAGGTAATGATCTTTTAGAAAAAGCTGATCAAGTTCGTTTGGCATCATTAAAAATAAGTCAGACTGAAAATCAAATTAGAATTAAAGCCTTAAATTTTATGGCTGATTATCTAGAAAAAAATACTAAAGAAATTTTGGAGGCTAATAATGAGGACTATAAAATAGCAGAAAAGAAAGAAATTTCTAAGGCTTTACTTTCTAGATTAAAGTTATCAAAAGAAAAATTAAATACAGGTATTGAAGGAGTAAGAAAAGTTGGAGACTTGGCTGATCCTGTAAATCAAGTTCAAATCAAAAGAGAGCTTTCCATGGGATTGATCCTAGAAAGAAAAACAGTGCCTATTGGCGTTTTAGGGGTTATTTTTGAATCTAGACCGGACGCTGTTATGCAGATTAGTTCTTTAGCAATCAGATCAGGCAATGGAGTAATGCTAAAGGGCGGTAGTGAAGCTAATCTAACAAATACTGCAATAGTCAAGGCATTACAGCAGGGGTTAGATAAATCAGGTCTTGATAAAAATGCAATATGCTTACTTACAAGCAGAAAAGATAGTATGTCGATGTTAAGTCTTGAGAAATATATTAATTTAATAATTCCAAGAGGAAGTAATGAATTAGTTAAATTTATTCAAGAGAATACAAGAATTCCTGTGCTAGGTCATGCGGATGGAATTTGTCATTTGTTTATAGATAATGAGGCAAATCTGGAGATGGCTTTATCAGTCTCTTTGGACAGTAAAATTCAATATCCTGCAGCATGTAATGCTATTGAAACTTTATTAGTGCATAAAGATATTGCACCAGCTTTTCTAGAAAAGGCCATACCTTTGTTTAATGCTAATGATGTTAAATTAATTGGAGATAAAAGATCTGTCGAATTAGGGCTAATTTATGAGGCTAGTTTAGAAGATTGGCAAACTGAATATTTAGATTTAATTTTATCGATAAAAATTGTTGAGAATCTTGATGAGGCAATTACTCATATTCAAAAATTTAGTTCAAAACATACAGATGGAATAATTACTGAAAATTTAAGTACTGCTAATAAATTTATGAATGTAGTTGATAGTGCAGGTGTTTTTCATAATTGCTCTACTAGGTTTGCAGATGGGTTTAGATATGGATTCGGAGCTGAAGTTGGGATATCTACTCAAACTTTGCCCCCAAGAGGACCTGTAGGCCTAGAGG
>CACGNA010000048.1 GCA_902574425.1 uncultured Prochlorococcus sp.
ATTGTTGTATCTTCAGTCTCACCACTTCTATGACTTATAACACTTGTAAAACCGGAAGTCTTAGCTAACTCAATAGCTTCCAAAGTTTCAGTTAATGTTCCAATTTGATTCACCTTTATTAGGATTGAATTAGCAGACTTTTCCATAATCCCTTTCCTTAACCTTTCTGTATTAGTAACGAATAAATCATCACCTACAAGTTGAACTTTATTTCCCAGTTCTTTATTTAATTCTGACCAACCCTCCCAATCATCTTCAGCTAAACCGTCCTCTATTGACACTATTGGATAATTAGAAACTAATCTTGAAAGATATGAAATCATTTCAGAACTATTTAAATTTTTTCCTTCGTATTGATAAATGCCATTGTTATAAAATTCAGTACTGGCAGCATCTAAAGCTAAAGAAACTTGCTGACCAGGAATAAATCCAGCTTTTTGAATTGCTTCTAACAGTAAGTCACCTGCTTCTTCACTCGATGATAAATCAGGTGCAAATCCACCCTCATCGCCTACAGCGGTAGATAGACCTTTTGTATCCAGTAATGATTTTAATGAGTGAAAAATTTCAGTACCCATTCTTAGTGATTCACTGAAATTCTGAACTCCATGTGGGACAAGCATAAATTCCTGAAAATCAAGTCTATTTGGTGCATGAGCACCACCATTTATTACATTCATCAATGGTACGGGAAGAAGATTAGATAATGGATCTCCAAGATACCTATAAAGGGGGATGTCTAAAGCATTTGCTGACGCTCTGGAAGTTGCAAGACTTACTGCAAGGATTGAATTCGCTCCAAGGTTAGACTTATTAGGAGTTCCATCAATTTCAATCATTAACTTATCTACCGCCGTTTGATCTAAAGCTGACAAGCCACATAAAGCCGGCGATATTGTTTCATGAATTTTATTAACAGCATTTAATACACCTTTGCCCATATATGTAGAACCGCCATCTCTTAATTCATGTGCCTCATGAGCACCAGTACTGGCTCCGCTAGGAACAATTGCTCTACCCCTTGCACCACATTCCAAAAATACTTCTGCCTCTACAGTCGGATTGCCTCTTGAGTCAAGGACTTGCCTTGCTTCAATAGTGTCAATAAGAAAATCAATAGTTTCGTTCACAATTTAATTATTACTATTTAAATCCTATTAATAGCTGAACTATTTGGCTAATATCTGAAATATAAATGTTTATCCAAATATAATTTTTTATTTCAGAACAACTTAGATATAAATAAGAATTTTGTTAATGCCTGACCCTACACAGTGGCTTTCATAAACATATTTTTAAATTTCATCTTACAATTTGAAAATTATTGGATGAAAATTAATGCAGATCCTATTTAGAATATTAAATAATAATCAACTATAGTTTTATAGTTTATGAGAGAAACCCTGACATCAAGTCCTGAACTTTTTAGCGATATAAGTTGGAATCTTCTTCTTTTAGGGGAAGAAACAGCAAAAAAATGGGATCATAGCGAATTCAATATTGAACACATAATTCATACATTGTTTTCATCAAGTGAATTTTTTGCTTTCATTGAAAAATTATCAATAGACCAAGATACAGTTTTAGATATAACAGAAGATTTTTTAGAAGAGAGCCCAACAAATGAGTCAGAAATTTTTACTATCGGAGAAGATTTAGAAATTCTGTTAGATAATGCAAATCAGATTAAAATTCAATGGGGATCAAGATTAATAGAAATCCCACATTTACTAATTGCTCTTGGAAGAGATTTAAGAATTGGTAATTATGTTTTTCAAGAAGGCAATCTTTCAATTGAAAAATTAGAGGAAGAATTAAAGTTTTTTCCAAATCTTAATCAATCAAAAAATTCTGTTGATTATAAGAATGTAATTGAGATAAATAATCAATCTAATTTCGAATCAAATAAAGAGACTAAAGTCAAAGAAGAAAAATCAGAAAAAGCTATTGTTCCATTATCAAAAAGTGACCTTCAAAGCGAAACCAAAAAACAAGTTGAAAAAGATGAAAATGCCCTTTCACTTTATGGAAAGGATTTAACAGAATCAGCTAAAAAAGGTTTACTGGATCCTGTTATAGGAAGAGAAAATGAGATCAACAATTTAATGAGGGTACTCTGCAGAAGAAACAAAAATAATCCCATACTTATCGGCAACCCTGGAGTGGGTAAAACCTCAATTGCGAAACTACTTGCACAATTAATCTTAGAAAAAAAAGTACCGGATTCTCTGAAAGACTTTAAGATTATTTCACTTGACTTAGGCGCATTAGTTTCTGGTACAAAATTTAGAGGCCAACTAGAGGAACGACTAAGTTTAGTACTGCAGGAATTAAACGATCCAAGCCAAGGAATGATTTTATTTATTGATGAAATCCACTCAATCTTGAGTTCTGAAAGATCTACTACCGATATTAGTAATATCTTAAAACCTTTACTAGCGGAAGGAGAACTGAGATGTATTGGTACAACAACACCTGAAAAATTTCGTGAAACTATTGAAAAAGATCAGGCATTGAATAATTGCTTTCAAAAGATAGTTGTTAATGAACCTTCAGTAGAATTGAGCGCAAAAATACTGCAAGGCATCAAAAAGAAATATGAATTACATCATGGCATAAGGATTTCTGAAGACGCTGTGAATTATTCTGCAAAATTGGCCGACAGATATATTAGCGATAAATTTCTACCTGATAAAGCAATAGATTTAATTGATGAAGCAGCTGCACAATTAAAAATCGAGTCTAATAACAAGCCTCAAATTATTCTCCAACAAGAAAACAAAATTCATACTATTGATGAAAAACTGAATAATTTGATAGATGGAAATATCGAAGAGAAAGAAAAACTATTAAATATGAAGCAACAATCAGAGTCAAAATTGAATGTTCTTTTCGATAATTGGAATAATTTACGCGAAGAAATGGGGAAATTATCTATTTTAATGAAAAAGGAAGATAAGCTAACCAAAAAAATTAAAGACAAATCAAATTATGAGATTGCAAATGATTTTGATTTTTTAGAAAGGCTTGAAGAAGAATTAAGTGAAATAGAGAATGAAATACAAAAAGTTAAAGGAAACTTTAAAAAAATAAAGACAAATAGAAATTTCCCGTTTAAATATCAAGTTGAACCTGATGACATTGCTGATGTTATCTCAAAAATTACAGGTATTCCAATTTCTAAAGTAGTTTCAAATGAACGGAAGAAGTTAGTAAATTTAGAAAAAGAATTAAGTGAAAAAGTTATTGGCCAAGAAAAAGCTATAGAAGCTGTTTCTTCTGCAATTAGAAGGGCTCGCGTTGGCATGAAAAGTCCAAAAAGACCTATTGGTTCTTTTTTATTTATGGGTCCTACAGGTGTTGGTAAAACGGAATTAGCAAAATCTCTTGCATCAGCATTATTTGATGAAGAAGGAGCACTTTTAAGATTAGATATGAGTGAATATATGGAGAAAAATGCAGTAGCAAGACTTTTGGGAGCTCCTCCAGGTTATGTTGGTTATGAAGAGGGAGGACAATTAACTGAAGCCGTAAGACGCAAACCCTATTCAGTAATACTTCTTGATGAGATAGAAAAAGCACATACAGAAGTTTTTAATATCCTTTTACAAGTCTTAGATGAAGGAAGATTAACGGACTCTCAAGGTAGAACGGTGGACTTCAAAAATACCGTAATCATTATGACAAGTAACCTAGCTGGGAAAGTTATACTGGAGTTTTCACAAAAGATTTCTAAAAATGCAGAAAAATTAGTACAAGATCAACAAAC
>CACGNA010000049.1 GCA_902574425.1 uncultured Prochlorococcus sp.
CCAACAATGCTTAATAAAATCAGAAAGATAAGAAACTTTATTATCGAAAAAAGCTTAAATGTCGACATTGAAGTTGATGGGGGCATAAAAGCAAATTGGACTATTTCACAATGTGCTGATGCCGGTGCTAATTGTTTTATTGCAGGCAGCGGGATGTTTGCCTATCAAACATTAAAAGAGGGGTGTGATGACTTGAGAAAAGTTGCAAAAGAAGCACAAGATGGAAAGGTGCTTTCAGAACCTCAATAAACAATCTGGAATATTAACTAATCATCCAAATATCCAGCCATAACTATGTAAACCTATTCCTAAAAAATTAACTCCTAAATAACATACTAAAACCACCAAGAAACCTGTTGAAGCCAATAAAGCTGGTCTTCTACCTTGCCAACCTTTACTTATTCTCATATGAAGATAAGCGGCATAAAATAACCATGAAATAAATGCCCATGTTTCTTTTGGATCCCAACTCCACCAAGTGCCCCATGCCTCATTAGCCCAAACTGCTCCTGAAATCAAACCGAGAGTCAAAAGAACAAAACCAATTAATATAGATCGATAACTTAATGTATCTAATTCTTCTGAATGAGAAAATTCAATAGGATTAACTAAATCATTTAAAGAATAGTTATTAGACATTTTGAACCCTCCTATACCTGTAGAACTACTTCTAATTTGAAGCGGTTTATTTTTATTAACAAACAAAACAGAAGCTGAAAGTAAAGAACCCATTATTAGTGCTGCATAACTAAGCATTACGACACTAACATGCATTACTAACCAACTAGATCTTAAAGCTGGTACCAAGTTGGATGATAATTTCAAATCTTCAGGCAAAACAAAACAAGCAAAAGCCACAGTCAGCAACTCAATAGGTATTGCTATTGAGGGGATTATTGGAGATGGATATTCCCTCTCAATCAAAAGTTGTCCCATTGAGATCCCCCAAGTAAGGAAATAAAGAGATTCATACAAATTGCTAATAGGAAAGTGTCCAGAAATTGACCACCTAAAAAGTAATTGTAATGTTATGAATAAATTAACCAGTATGGTAAGTAGTCTTACAATAGAAGAAGACTCTTTTTTGAAAACAGCACTTAAAGATATTGGTAAATTAACTAATAAAATATAAAATACTAAAATGCCTAATACCGAAACAGGGTCATATATTAAATTTTTAAAAAGATTATCTAGTATCATTTCTATAAATTAATTCAGTTTTAATAGTCAATATCAACCAAATAATAATTTAAATCATTCTTATATGAGTAAATCTTTAATAATTAAGTTTTAATTTAATTTGCAAAAGGATTTCAAAGTTTAAAATTATCTCCGAGATAATACTTCTTCACTATTGGATTATCTGCCAATTCACTTGATGATCCGTAAGCTAAAATTTGTCCTTCACTTAATACATATGACTTGTTGGTAATTAAAAGGGTTTCCCTCACATTATGGTCTGTAATAAGAATACCTACCCCGTCACTACTTAGTTTAATAATTAGTTTCTTTAAATCATTAACAGCTAGAGGATCGATACCAGCGAACGGTTCGTCTAATAATAAATATTTAGGCCCTTTTCTACCTACTGTTAAAGCTCTCGCTATTTCACATCTCCTTCTCTCTCCTCCTGAAAGTTGATAACCATAATTGTCTACAAAATTATTCAAATTAAATTCATTAATTAGTTGTTCTCTTCTATTTCTAATTAGCGCTCGACTATAAAATGAATTCTGCAAAGCCAAATCTATATTCTCTTTAACAGTGAGATCTCTAAATATACTCGCCTCCTGAGTTAAATAACCCAAACCAAGTCTTGATCTAATTGGTAGTGAAAGATTAGTTATATTCTCTCCATTCATTAAAACCTCACCTTTATCAGGTTTTATATTCCCAACCGCAAGATTAAAAGTAGTAGTTTTCCCTGCACCATTAGGTCCCATCAAACCTACAACTTCTCCTGGATTTACAGTTATGGAAACATCATTTACTATTAACCTTCCCTTAATTGAAAGAGATACCTCTTGAATTTTTAAGTTCATCTTCTTTTAGAACAATTAATTATTTTATTTTCTTGAAAAAAAAATGAAATAAAAAACAAACATTTAATTAGATTGAAAGATATATTCATATTCATCAAAGAGTTTTTATGTAAGGCTTATCAAAATCGTTTAAAATTTCTTTATATTGTAATTTCCTCAATAAATCTTCCAAACATCTGCAGAAGGATTCAAGATCAATACCTAAATTAATCTTGGTTCTAGTTTTTATTCTACCTAAACCTTCTCCAAGCAAAATAGTAGCTCCATTTAAATTACCCTTACTTAAGTGAAACTGCGAGACGGCCACTTGTAAAATCCCCTGTATAACTTGTCTTTCGTCACCATCAACAAAATTCCAAATCTCTTCAAAAGCATCATGAGCCTCATACCATTCATGATTATTAAAAAGATTTAAAGCAATTAAAAGTGAATCTTTAAAATTTATTGTACTTTCTTCATCCATGAAATTTTAATTATTAGTATTTTTTCTTCTTATTTATTTTTCTCATTCTTATTGAATCAGGTGTCACCTCTAGCATTTCATCTGGGCCAATATATTCGAGTGCTCTTTCAAGGGTAATCTCAACAGGTGACTGCAAAGTATCAAGTTCTTCTGCCCCTGCAGACCTCATATTAGTCAACTGCTTAGTTTTACATATATTTAACTCAAGATCTTGAGGCCGATTATTCTCTCCAATTATCATTCCCTTATAAACTTTAACTCCAGGTTTAATAAAATAAACTCCCCTATCTTCAGCATTCTTTAAGGCATAAAATGTGGCCACACCTTCCTCAAAAGCTATAAGAACTCCATTTCGCCTCGTTTCAAAATCTCCTGTTTTAGGTTTATATTCATAAAAAGAGTGACTCATAATACCTTCACCCCTAGTTATCCGAACAAATTCACCACGGAATCCAATTAATCCTCTTGATGGTACAAGAAATTCTAATTGAGTTCTTCCATCTGAACTTGTCTGCATGTTTTTCATCTCTGCCTTTCTCGATCCAAGTTTCTCAATACATGGACCAACAGATACTTCAGGTACATCTAAAACCAAAGTCTCTATAGGCTCACATTCAACATTATCAATTTCTCTAAAAATTACTTGAGGTTGCGAGATTTGAAACTCAAACCCCTCTCTTCTCATGGTTTCAATCAAAATCCCTAAATGTAATTCTCCTCTTCCTGAAACTGAGAACCTATCAGGAGAATCAGTTTCTTCGACCCTTAGGGCGACATTTGTTAAAAGTTCCCTCTCTAATCTATTTTTCAATTGTCTACTAGTAACAAACTTCCCTTCTTTTCCCGCGAATGGGGAGTCATTGACAACAA
>CACGNA010000050.1 GCA_902574425.1 uncultured Prochlorococcus sp.
AATAAATTGTCTTGAAGGTGAGTTGGTATTTGATCATAATGAAAGTAAATTGAATTTAAATAATAGAAATATAGAGAAAATATTTGGTAAATTTGGAGCAAACTTTCAGAAATTAATTGACGAAAATATTTATAAGGAAGGTATAAATTTAAAAAATAATCTAATATATATTGATCCAACAAATAATTTTAATGATAAGAAAGATATTCCTCTTCTTAATCAAATACAAAAAAGACTAATTGATAATAATAGAAATGATTTTATAGTAAATAAAAGGGATGATTCAATACTACTTTGTGAGCATTCTAATCAGAATAGTCAATTAGAATATTTAAGAAACAAAATTATAGAAATAATAAATTCCTGCAAGAATATTAAATATAGTGATATTGCTGTTTTATCTCCACAAACTAATCAAATTAAACCTTATCTAAGGTATGTCTTTAATAATGAATTAATTAATGGTGAGAAGATACCTTATTTTTTTATTGATGAAGATAATCATGATTCTCAAGAAATTTATAAATTTTTAATTGACATCACTGAAATAGCAAATGATAAAATTACACTTGAAAAAATAGATTATATTCTTTCTAAAAAAGCAACTCAGAACATTTTTGATTTTCATATTAATGAGAAGGAAGAAATTATTTTTTTACTTACTAAAGTTGGTTTTCATTGGGGATTAGATGCCAATGAAAGATTAGGTGAAGAAAAAAATACACTAGAGTGGTCTATAAATAGAATTATTTTAGGCCTAATTTATGACAAAGAAGTCAATTTAAGTACTTTTAATTTAAAACCATTTAGCCCAAAAAATATAAGTTTGGATTTGAATAAATGGGTTAAAATAATACTACATTTAAAAAAATATATTAATTTGCTAAGGGGATCTTTTTCTTACTCAATTTGGGTTGAAAAGATCAAGTTTATATTAAAAAGTATTGGTGATTATAATGCAAATTTTAATTTAGAAATAAGTGAAATAAATAGAATTTTTGATAATCACGCAATTCCTTTAATTTCTGATGATCTTATTTTGTTAAATGTTTTTAGAGAGATATTATTTTCTTGCATAAATAAAGCTAAATATCAAAGCAAATCACATATCAACAAGATCCTAGTAAGTGATATTGAGAATGCAAGGCATATTCCAAAAAAGGTTATCTTCCTAATAGATATGAATAGTGTTTATTATCCAAAATCATCAATGAATGAAAATGTTAATTTATTAAATAATAAATATCACCTAGGCGATCCATCAGTTTTTGAAAGAGAGAAATATGCATTTCTAGAGTTGTTAATTGCCTGTAGAGATAAATTTATAGTTACTTGGGTAAAGAATGACAAAAACAACAAAAAATTAGATGTTTCTTTTCCTATAAAAGAGTTAATTTCTTTTTTTGATAGTTTTTTAAACCCAGTCCAAAGAGAACTAATAATTAAAGATTCTGATTTAAATAACAAAGAAATAATTGATATTAATAGTTCTAAGATAATTAAAAGTAATTATTCTTTAGTAGAAGATATAGATTGGAATGAAAAAAAATCTGATATTAAAAATTACAAATTATCAGAACTGATTTATTGGTTCAAGACTCCACAAAAATATTGGCTAAATAAAAAAAATATTTCTCCTAAGGAAATATTTATTCATCATCCAGATGAGGAGTATGTAAGTAATCTAGAGAAATCTCAACTAATTAAAAAAATAATCAAGGAATTAGAGATTGATAACGATAATGTTATTGATGATTTAAAAAATTTGAATATTAAAGGTCAATTGGTTGAAAATGGTATTATTATTCCCAAAAATAGTATTTTTATAAAAGAAAAAGAAATCAAAGATTTATTAGGTAGTCTATCTGCAAGTTTGAGTCAAGATAATAAGATTAATAGAATTTATGTTAAATCAAAAGCAAATAAAGAAGAATATTTCATCGCTGATGACACCGTAATTGAATTAATTCATACAAAACTAAGTTTAAGTAGTTTGACAGAGGCTTGGATAAAATCACTCTTTATTTCTTCTTTAAAGAAGAATATAAAAAAGACTAAAGTAATTTTTAGAAAAGAAAATCATTATGAATCGCAAATTATTCAATTACCCGGAGCAATTGAATCAAATTTAATTTTGGAGGAATACATAAATATTTTTAAAAATTTTTCTGAAAAATGTTTACCTCTTCCTCCAGAAAGTACTTATAAATACGTAGAAGCAAAAATAAAATCAAAAAATGAGAAAAAAGCTTTTTCCGATAGATGGATTGGTAATAAAACTTTTTCTAAAGGAGAAAGAGATAATATTGAAATGAAATTGTGTTTTGGAAATGAAAAAGAACCATATTTCTTTTTGGGAAATAATAATTTTGATAAATTATCATTCAGATTATATGGACCTCTTATTGAAGCATTAAAGAAATAAATAATGAAAAAAGTTCAGTTAAAATTCTTTTTAAAAGCTGCTTATGAACTAATCCTTGTTTTTTTACAGTTCTTTATTATTAGCCTCCATTTTTTTCAATGGGAATTTATTCCACAAAAACAAATAATTCAAGTCAGTCCTTTTTCTTATTTAGTGGGGTTTTCAATTATCATAATAGCTTTCATAATGTTGCTAGTTGCAATTAAAGACTTAGGTAGAAATTTATCCCCTTTCCCAAGACCTATAAACAATAGCAATCTTGTTACTAAAGGTATTTATCGATTTACGCGTCATCCTATGTACTATTCTTTAATATTTATTTCCTTTGGCTTTTTTTTAACAAAGCTATCTATTTATTATTTGTTTTTATCAATAAGTCTTTGTTTAATAATTAAATTTAAGATTGCTTTAGAAGAGCAATATTTAAACAATAAATTTAAGAATTACCTACTTTATAAAAATGAGGTCAAATATTAATTCAATAAAGATATGGATATTAATAAAATTAAATTAGATAATAAATTTAAATTACTAGAAGCAAGTGCAGGAACTGGCAAAAGTTTCTCTTTGGCTCACATAGTTTTAAGAAATGTTTTGGAAAAAAAAATTAAACCAGATGAGATACTCTTATTAAGTTTTACAAAAAATACATGTTCTGAACTAAGAGATAAAATACTTTTGAGATTTCAGGATTTA
>CACGNA010000051.1 GCA_902574425.1 uncultured Prochlorococcus sp.
CTTCTGAAGAACTCTTTATTTCAACATATTCAAGTTCATCTTCATAATCATCTTGTTCGACAACTTCTTCTTCATATTCCTCAACTAAATTATTTTGTTGTTCTAAATCAGAACCAGACAGTAACTGATTTTCAACTGGCACAAGATTTGCTGAGTATCCATTTGCTTCCCTTTCATCCCATGAAGACCCTCCTACTCCAAGTTTCTCAAGTAGTCCACTACTTAATTGATTTAATTTCTCTTCTGCACCTTCATAAACAATAATCCTATCAGTACCACTACTTACTATTTCCTCAACAGGAATTTCCCAAGTACTTAAAACTCCCTCACCTAAAAGGGGCACGCCAACTGCACCCATGACAAGAGAAATCAAATCCCCAGTCTCAATATCAAAAGAAAACCCAAGAACTCTACCTAAAAGTTGTCCAGATTCTGTAATCACCTGACAATTAATTACCTTTCCATATCTTTCAGGAGAAAAACCTTCACTCAACGAATCTAGGGAGTCGACTAATATGACATCTCCAACTTGCTTTATACTTTCTAAAGGCATCCATTTTGGTAAGCCTGGTAGAAATCTTGTAAGTGGATTATCTCGAAGCCCCAAAGCCACCACCTCTCTTCTATCAATATCAACAACAACTTCGCCAACTACACCTAAACGCCTCCCAGTATCAGTAGTTATAACTTGTGTTCCCATCAATTCTGACCTTAACCATAATCGTTCGCTAGGAACAGAATTTGGCCGATTCTTATTTGCAGAGGTTTTAGACAAGCTCATAATTAACTTTTTATCATTCTGACGTATAAATTTAAAAAAGTGTGTTTATGCAGCATTTGGTAACCCAATAACTTGAGTATTAGCACCTCTTGCTTGCGCAACACCAATTGTTCTTTCAGACGCACTTATCATAGGCCTTCTATGACTTACGACTATAAATTGAGCATTTGATGACTGATTAGATATTAATTTTGATAACCTTTCAACATTTATACCATCTAAAAAACTATCAACCTCATCTAATGCATAAAAAGGTGAAGGTTTATACTTTTGCAAAGCAAATAAAAAACTTAAAGCAGTTAATGATTTTTCACCACCTGACATAGAGGCTAATCTTCTGACATTTTTGCCCTTAGGATGAGCCACTAAAGTTAAGCCTCCTTCCAAAGGAGAATTAGGATTTTCAAGCTGAAGAAAACCATCTCCATCAGATAAATTGGCAAAAATTTCTTTAAAGTGTTTATCAACTTCTACAAATGCTTGCATAAAAGCCTCTTGACGCATGGTAGATACAGTTTCTATTCTCAGCAATAATTCAGATCTTTCATTAGATAGAATTTCTAATTTTTCCCGTAAACCATTTAATCTCTCGATTAATTCTTCTAATTCATCAAGAGCCAACATATTTACAGGTTCTAAGCTTTGTAATTTTGCATTTATAATCGAGATTTCTGATTGCAAAGATTCAAGACTCTTCCCTTCATATTCTCCAAACTCTGGGGAAGGATTCGGGAGATCTTTTTTATAATTTTCTAACTTTATTTTCTCGCTCCTCATCTCTTCTTTAAAAGAATCCATATCTCTTTCAAGGTATTCCAGTTTTAATAGATAGTTATTATATTCTTGCCTTTTATTTGAAATCGAAGAGTTTAATTCATCTCTTTTCCTTCTCAATAAACCTAAATCCTTCTCTAGTGAATTTTTTTGATTATCGAGAACTAAAAGCTCTTTTTTAAACTTATCTCTTTTTTTGATCCATTCACTATGAGCAGTTGCAAGTTCTGTGATAGATTCCTGCAAGTTTTTTTCTTGTAATAATGTAATTTTTAATGAATTATTGATACGTTCTTTATTTAAAGCAAATTGATTCTTCTTATCTAATAATGTATCTCTCTCCTTCATAAGTAATTCAAGTTTTTTATCAAAATTATTAAACTCATTATTTAAAGCTATTAGTGATGATTTTTGATTTTTTTCATAATTCTCCTTAAGAAGGATTTGCAATTGATCAAACTTATCTTGATGAGGTTTCAATTTATTTCTTAAACGATCTAACTCTTCAACTAAGCAATTATTAGCACTATCAAGTTTATTTAATCTCGATTTAGAATCCTCAATTCTTTGCATTACAACATCAAGAGAATTTTTATTTACTTCAATTTCTTTATTAAATGAGGCACAACCCTCAATTATTTGACTGCGGTTAGAATTTAATTGACTGAGTCTATTGGTTTTTATACTCAAATCATTATTTGACTCTTTTAAAGCTTCTTCAATAACAAATAATCTTTCTTTTATAGGTCTAGAATCATCAATATCATTATTAATTCCAAATCTATAAGCTAAATCTTTATTGAGCTTACTGCCTCCTGTAATAGCACCACTTGCTTCTAATAATTCACCACCTAAAGTAACTAACCTAAGTTTTTGTTTAGATAACCTAGCTGAGGCTAAGTCTGAAAAAACCAACGTATCTCCAAAAACATATCTAAAAACATCTGAATAAACTGCATCAAAAGTAATTAAATTAATAGCTCTATCAATAAATCCAGGTTCTCTATTATTGTCAAATCTTGAAATTGCATAATTCTTCTTTTGACTTTTGATTCTATTCAAGGGTAAAAAAGTTAATCTTCCTGCCTTCTTCTTTTTAAGAATTTCAATTGCTTTAGCGGCAATATGATCATTATCAACAACAATTTGTCCGAGTCTATTTCCTGCAGCAATTTCTAATGCATATCTATTTTTATCACTGACCTCTCCAAGTTGAGCTACATATCCATGTATACCATCCAACCCTGATTCTAAAAGAATTCTTAGAGCATATGAACCTCTGGATTCATTTAAAGCTTCTTTTCTGCTTTCAAATCGAGATAAATCCTTTTCAAGCCTTAATTGCTCGTTGTTTAGCCTTAATTTAGTTTTATTTAATAAATCAATTTCATTTTTTAAAGCATTGATTTCCGAACTGTTACTTGCCAAGTTATTATTTTTTATTTCGTATG
>CACGNA010000052.1 GCA_902574425.1 uncultured Prochlorococcus sp.
CTTATAGTAAAGGCTTTTAAACTTGCTTATAAAGCTCATGATGGACAATTCCGCGCGAGCGGCGAGCCATACATTATCCACCCGGTTGCTGTTGCAAATCTCCTCAAAGAAATAGGTGCTAGTTCATCTGTTATTGCTGCAGGGCTTTTACATGATGTTGTTGAAGATACTGGCATTGATTTATCCGAAATAGAAACAAATTTTGGATTAGAAGTAAAAATACTTGTAGAGGGTGTAACAAAATTAGGCGGCATTCACTTTAACAACAGGACTGAAGCACAAGCTGAAAATCTTAGGAAAATGTTTTTGGCTATGGCCAGCGATATCAGAGTTGTCTTAGTAAAACTTGCAGATCGACTTCATAACATGAGAACAATTGAATGGCTAAATGATGAGAAAAAACTAAGAATAGCGAGAGAAACAAGAGAGATTTATGCACCATTGGCTAATCGACTAGGAATAAACAGATTTAAGTGGGAATTAGAAGATTTAGCTTTTAAATTCCTAGAGCCTAAAGAATATCTAGATCTTAAAGATCAAATCGCTGTTAAAAGAAGTGATAGAGAAAAAAGATTAAAAGTAACTTTGAATCTTATGAAGGAAAACTTGGTTTCAGCAGGTTTGAAAAATTTTGAAATAACAGGAAGGCCAAAACATCTTTATGGCATCTGGAGCAAAATGGAAAGACAACAAAAGCATTTTCACGAGATTTATGATGTTGCTGCCCTAAGAATTATCGTGGACAATTCAGATAGTTGTTATAGAGCTTTAGCAGTTGTTCATGATACTTTCAAACCAATTCCAGGTAGATTTAAAGACTATATAGGATTACCAAAACCCAATGGATACCAGTCCTTACACACTTCTGTGATTGGAAGACATCGACCTATTGAAGTTCAAATTAGAACTACTTCGATGCATCAAATTGCTGAATATGGTATTGCCGCTCATTGGCAATACAAAGAGGGTGGTTCACCTGCTAAAAGTAATGCCGAGAGATTTAATTGGCTAAGGCAACTAGTAGAATGGCAACAAGAAGGTAATGAAAGGGATCATAATGATTATTTAGCTTCAATTAAAGAAGATTTATTTGATGAAGAAGTATTTGTAATCACTCCAAAAGGAGATGTTGTTGGTTTAAGGAAAGGATCTACCGCGATAGATTTCGCCTACAGAATTCATTCTGAAGTTGGAAATCACTGTAATGGAATAAGAATTAATGAAAAGCTTTCTCCATTATCTACAGCACTTCAAAATGGTGACTTCATAGAAATTTTGACAAGTAATAATGCTAATCCAAGCTTAGATTGGCTGAACTTTGTAGTTACGCCAACTGCTAAAAATAGAATCCGCCAATGGTATAAGAAAAGCCATCGTGATGAAACGATTAAAAGAGGAAGAGATTTACTTGAAAAAGAAGTAGGTCGAAACGGTTTTGAAGCATTACTTTCTAGTGAAGCCATGAAAAAAGTTGCAAATCGATGCAATTTAAAAACTACTGAAGACCTTCTTGCATCTCTAGGTTTTGGTGGTTTAACTTTGCATCAAGTATTAAACAGACTAAGAGAAGAAATAAAATTACAAACAGAAGATGTAAAAAATGTTTCTGACTCTGAAATAGCAAAATCTCTTAAAAGTAATAGTAATTTATCCACTAATAAATCTAATGCGGCAGCTAAATCACCAATTTCCGGGATAGAAGGTCTTGATTACAGAATAGGTAAATGCTGTACCCCACTTCCAGGCGAGGATATTATCGGAACTGTATCGCTCGGCAACCATGGGATAACCATACATAGGGAAGATTGTGAAAATGTAATACCAATTCCAATAGAGAGAAGATTACCTGTGGGTTGGAATCAAGATAATAAAACTGGCGATAATAAGTTTCCAATTCAGCTACGAATAGAAGTAATTGATAGAGTTGGAGTCCTTAAAGATATTCTTATGCGGTTATCTGATAAAGGTATAAACGTTAGCGATGCAAATGTTAAAACTGCTTATGGTAAACCAGCTATTATAAATCTTTGTGTAGGTCTTGAAAGTTATAATCAACTTCACAAAACAATTGAACAAATTAAATCAATGGCAGATGTTTTAGATATTGCCAGAGTTGGACAAAGTTAATTTTAAAATCAGATCAATCTATCTTTTACTTTTTATCTTATAGATAAAAAAAGCAATACTGCCGCAAATCAAAGCCAAAAAAATACCTACACATGATGAACCTAAGAGTAATTTTAGGGAAAAAATTCTACCTTGTTTCCATAGGTCATCAATAACTAAACTTTTTTCAAGAATTTTATTAGAAGAATTATTTAAAAAAATCGAACCAACTTTATAGTTAAAATAATAAAGTGGAACATATGTAAAAGGGTTGCTGATCCAGGTTCCAATTACAGCTAGAACAATATTTCCCTTAGCTATTTTCGCAAAAAATACCCCTATTAAAGTCTGAAACCCAAAAAAAGGAAAGCAGCCACTAAATACCCCTATAGCTAAACCTTTAGCATTAAAGAAAGGACTTCCATTCTGATTCCTAAATAATGATAGAATTTTCTTATAGGTAATATCTCTTTTAAATCTCATTCAGAAAGAAAATTTCAAAATTCTTGATAATCTTACTTAATTATCCATAACAAAGCGAGAGATGGATTCGATAGTTACTACAGAAGATACGATAGCCGCAATTGCTTCAGCTATAAGTATAGGGAAAGGAGGAGTTGCAATAATAAGAGTATCAGGGAAAGACTCAATAAATTCTTGCAAAAAGATTGTTCAAACTAAATCTAAATATGCATGGGAATCACATAGAGTTTTTCATGGTTTTATTCAGGAAAATAAACAAAATAAATTTATAGATGAGGTTTTAATTTTAGTGATGAAATCACCAAATAGCTTCACAGGAGAGGATGTTGTTGAAATTCAT
>CACGNA010000053.1 GCA_902574425.1 uncultured Prochlorococcus sp.
TCATTATTTTTTTTATTTGACTTAGTTTTGATTTTTTTAGAATTTTTGTTTTTCATGATGGCTATATTACTACATTGCAACTTTCAAGATTTTGATAAAATATTAAATTAATAATTTTTTTCAAATTAAACAAATTTTATTAGGAATCTTAAAAAATACAATAATGTATAATGTAATTAATAAAATGCAAATATGAGTGCAACTAAGAGAGAGGAAGTTAGTTCTCACCTTAGATATATTAGGTTAGAGCTTAGACATATGCATCAAATGCTTATCAAAGATGATTTGTTGCCAGATCTAAATGAAGCAAAGGAAGTACATGCACAACTAGATGCCTTATTGGATTTAATCTCAGATAAAAGAGTAAAAAAGATAAAAAGTCAATTTGATAATTTTTAAATCATTTGAATAAATTTATAAATAATTAGTTTCCGATTCTATTTTTTTACGATTATCGTGCATCTGTTCTAGTTTATTGTAAATTTCTTTAATTTGAATTTGTAATAGATCAGTTGAATTAATATTGCTTAAGGAATCCATTGCTGAAAGAAGACTTTCCTTTGCCTCAATCAAATGTCTACATTCTTTACTACCGGCTTCGTATGACATGAGTATTATAAAAAAACGATTATCACAAATATATAGAAAACTCTTCAGTATTGCTTGATACGCTTATTAAATGAAAACTTATTATTGTTATTTGTAATACAGAGTAGGTAATTATATTTACTAAAATAATAAAAAAACTAATGAATCAAAATTCACATAATTATGAATCCTGTATTAAGGTAGCCATAGATAATGCAAAAAAAAGAATTAATTTATTGGATGATTCTGATAAAAATTGTATTTTAGAGGAATATAAGGAATGGATTAAGGACGGTTTAAGTAACCATACAGTCTTACTACTTAGAGAAGACCCAATCATCTAAAATATTTTTAATTCTTTGCATTTGAAGTAACCTTATATAATAAATAAAGGCTTACAATAAATGAAAAAATTAATATAATAGTTAAAAAAGAAAAGTTATACATAATTACATTAACAGGTTTAATTATTATATTCCCCTTTGAATTTAGTTCTCTTTTAAAAGTGAAAAAATAAATTTCTTAAAGACTCTTTTTTCTAAGTGAATTTCTTTAGTATTGTAATCTTTTAATTTCTTAAAAATTAAATCTACTAAATATTCTGATTTTGGATTCATAATATAAAGTTATTTTTCTAATAAATAAATCTTCTCTTCTCCTATTTTATCCGGTTTTGTTATTTTGCATCCCTTATCTTTTTCCATATCACAATTCTTTGTGGCAGGAAAAGATTTCCACGTACAAATTTTTTCATGAGTATCTTCTTTTAAGATAATCCATCCGTTATCTAAGTAATCTGAAATCCCATCTTCTCCACAGGAAAACTTTATTTCCATCCTTTTCGTTTCTGAAATCGTATTATTATTAATAGTTTCCTCCGAATTAATTATGGGGTAATCATTATTAATTGATTTTCTGCAGGAAGTTAAGAAAATTAAAAATAAAAATATTCTTAAAAAATGTTTTATTCTTTTCATTTTTTTTTTTTTTATTAATTTAGATATAGCAAGAAGTATAAATTATAGTTTATTTTGATTCTATTAATTTTAATAGATCATCAATTTTATTCATCAATGTTTTCACTTCCTCTGGCTGCGGCAATATTAATTCTTCTGTAACTGCTAAATGCATTTTTTTTAAGTTTTGCCTTAAATCTTTTAAATGCATTTTCACATGGTCTTTCTTTTCTCTTATATCAGTCATGGTATTAAAATTTAAATAATCTTTAAGTAAAAATTATAGTGATATGTAGGAGATACATTGGAAATGATTAGAATTTTAATTTTTAAGATTTTTAATTTCGTAGATCTCTTCACCACCATAACAAAAATTTGTTGACAACATTTTCAACTCCCTCTTGTTAAGTCGGTTTATATTTTTATGTTTAATAATATAATTTTTAGCAATCGCTTCACAATCTAATTTATTTTTGGCATGTTTAATTACTGGATAAAAATATGCCAACATAGCTATTAAAAACAAAAATGTTATTAATGACTTTTTGTCATTATCTATGATTTCTTTAGATTTCTTTTTTGCTCTTAGTATTTTTATTAATAAGTTATCTGGCAATCCTATTTGAACAAATAAAAACTCTACCCACCATGGAAGGTTCTTATCTTTCTTTTTCTTAGAGTCTTCGGAAGTATTCATTTTCTTAGCTTCATGATTTTGTTTTCTAACCACTTTAGGATTACTTGTTTCTTTTTTATTCATATAATTGAATAATTTATTTGGAATATGGGAGTTTTATTATGATTTGGAAACTATATTTTTATTTTATAAGTTTTAATTTAATTTATCTAAGAATTTGGGTATTGTAAATTTGTATTTAAAATAAAATTTATAGATGCCAAAAAAAAGAAGGAAGTTAAATAAAGATTTCGAGAAGAAAATATATTCATCAAGAAAAAATGTCGAATTAGTTTTGGCCAAAATATATGATATCGATGATGAAGATATACAAAAAGAGTTGTCCATATGTATGATGAATTAAAAGAAGATTATGAACAAAAAGGATTTAATGATAATTCTGAAGAACTTCTGAAAAATTATAATAATGCTTTTAATCTTTTCGAATCAGAATTTGAAATTTAAATTGTAATTACCTTTTATAGGGTATTACTGGTATTTCAATTAGATTGCCTTTTTTTAAATTAGACCTTTTC
>CACGNA010000054.1 GCA_902574425.1 uncultured Prochlorococcus sp.
ATTTCTTCCAGAAATTATAAGCTTGAGTAACAAATTTGGACAAAGTAAAATTATTTATAATTCTTTAGTCAAGCTCAAAGAGACAAATGATTTTGATCAAATCAAAAACAGAATTTTAGATAAAGAAATCCTTGAGATGCAGCATAGAGGAATTTCATTGCAAAAAAATGATCAAGAAGATTTCAACAATATTTCAGAAAAGCTTGGGAAGCTTTCAACAGACTTTAGCAACAACGTTCTTGATGCCACTAATAAATGGTTCTTAATTTTAAATAAAGAATCTGAAGTTGATGGTCTTCCTGAGCGAGTACTTGAATTAATGGCAATATCTGCTCAAAATCACTTAAAAAAGGATGAGGAAATTAATATCAAAAATGGCCCTTGGAAATTAAGTCTAGATATTCCAACTTACACAGCATTCATGACATATGCAACTAACAGAGACCTTAGAGAAAAATTATATAAATCCTTTGTAGGGAGGGCTTCTCAGGGAGAAAAAAATAATTCTCAAATTATCGAAGAGATATTATCTCTGAGAACAAAACAGGCTAATCTTCTTGGTTATAAAAGTTGGGCAGAATTAAGTTTATCAACAAAAATGGCGAAAGAAATTAAAAATGTTGAAAACCTTTTAGAGGAATTGAGAGAACCAGCATTTAAAACAGCAAAAATAGAATTAGAAACGCTCAATAAGTTTGCCAAAGCTAATGGTTTCCCACAATCTCAAAATATAGAGCCATGGGATATTACTTATTGGTCTGAACTTCTTAGAAAGGAAAAGCTTGATTTAGATCAAGAATCATTGAGGCCTTGGTTCCCACTAAATGATGTTTTAAAAGGTTTATTTAAACTAAGCGAAAAGTTATTTGAGATAAAAGTCGTCGAAGCAACTAATGAAGCACCTTTGTGGAATGATGACGTATTATTTTTTAATATCCTCGACAAAGAAGATGAAAAAATAGCATCTTTTTACCTAGATCCATATTCTCGACCAGAGTCAAAGAGAGGAGGGGCTTGGATGGATGAATGTTTGAACAAAAATAATGTGGGCAAGAATACCCTACCGGTAGCTTATCTTGTTTGTAATCAGACTCCACCATCAAAAGATAAACCTAGTTTGATGAGTTTTGAAGAAGTTCAAACACTTTTCCATGAATTTGGGCATGGTCTGCAACATATGCTTACTACAGTTAAGCTCCCTCAAGCAGCTGGAATAAATAATGTAGAATGGGATGCAGTCGAACTTCCAAGTCAATTTATGGAAAACTGGTGTTTCCATAAAAATACACTCTTGAATATTGCTAAGCACTATAAAACAGGAGAAAAATTATCCGATGAAAATTTTGAAAAACTCTTAAAGAATAGAACTTTTAATTGTGGTATGGCTACACTTAGACAACTGCATTTTGCGATTACAGACCTCAGATTACACAGTAATCTTTATCAGAACAAAGGTAAAATTGCAGATCAGATAAGAAGAGAAATTGCCGACCAAACTACTGTAATTGATCCGATTCAAGAAGATCAATTTCTTTGCAGTTTTAGTCATATATTTGCAGGAGGATATTCTGCAGGATATTACTCATATAAATGGGCTGAGGTGCTTAGTGCTGATGCTTTTTCTATGTTCGAGGAAGCTGATCTGGAAAATACTGAAGATTTAAAGTTAATAGGAAGGAAATTTAAAGATACAATACTTAGCTTAGGAGGAAGCTTATCTCCCTTAGAAATATTTAAACTATTCAGGGGAAGAGAGCCAAAAACAGATTCGTTAATAAGACACTTGGGTTTATCAGGAGCTACATTATAATTCTTCGAATTATCTTCTCAACCGATAGGTTATTTCTTACTAAATTTCTATGTTTATAAATTTTTACTGATACTTTTTCTCCTAAATCTAAATTAGTCCACCAACTAGGGAAAACCATTAGATCCCAGTAAGTAAAGAAACTTATACATTCGATATCATCAAGAAAAAAATCATTCTTTGCCAGTTCTCTCAAAAACTTACTATTTATTTTCATTTCTGATATTCCTCTAAAAGGGTAGTAAGGTACTAATTGAGCTAATAATGTTCCTTTGTGAGGGGAACCTATTGAGATAAATCTTCTTGTTCTTTTATAACCATTAAATTTTTGAATCCAATACCTACCAATAATTCCTCCCATAGAGAATCCTAAAATATCTAATTCCTTTTCCAAACCATATTTCTCAAAAATCAATTCGTTTAATGTATTAGTTAAATCTATAATTGAAGTCATTCCATATGAATGATCAAGAGTTGGAGCAAAATATTCAATTCCAATTTCATCAAGTTTTGAGGAAATAAAAGAGAAAATACTTGAAGTATTCCAAAGACCATGAATCAATATAATGGGATTTCTTTTTTCCAAAACTTTTACTTATTTTCAAGAATTCTTACTATTGACACCTTCCCATCAAATCCAGTTATTGG
>CACGNA010000055.1 GCA_902574425.1 uncultured Prochlorococcus sp.
TAAAATTCTATTCATCAGCTTCTAGCTAAATATTATTTGAGAACATCCCTACAAAATTCCCAAATTCCTTGTTTACTTTTTAGTTTAGAAAGCCTAGATAGTTTATGAAAGTTAGTTTTAGATTTTTCAACAGATAAAAGCCTACAGTTATACTCAACTTGATAATGTCTAGAAATGATTCCTAATTTGAATGCAATATCACAAAGGGGGATAATTAGCGCCAGAATAAAAACCATACCTAAAACTTGTGAAAATGACTTTGAATAATTTTCATTTTCAGTTTTTAATTCAAACTTCATTATTTAACTATATGCTGAGGGCACTTAATTGCAGCAATAGCAACAGCTGTAACCTTAAAATTTTCTGACTTTTCAATAACCTTTTTAACCTCTAATGGTCCAAATTTGTTACTGGCATCACTGTAAGAAAGAAGTAAAGATTTATAATTATCGTGACCTATATTTCTATATTCACAGAAATTATCTCCAACATAGTTCAAAAGAGTTAGTAATGTTAATTCAATCATTAAAGCTTTTTAACTAAGCTAGTACTTAAGAATAATACAATGAATGAAATTTTTAACAAGTTTAATTACTAAAAAAAATTGAAATCTTGAAATCACAAGTTCGATCATGAGCTAAAAATTACAAAATTGTTTCAGAATTAAAATACTCACTCATATAAGAACTTGTATGGCACTATCTGTAGTGTCTTTCACCAACTAATTATGCACTACAGATAGGGGGTTGCAATTTTCAGGAAATTGGTTTAAAAATAAGGTTCCCCATCACCCGGCCCCACAAATGTGAGGCCTTTTTTTTATATTTTTTTTAATAAGGTTTCAGCCAAAGGTATTGTTTAATACAACGAGTTATTTATTAAAATATAGGATATTAAATAAAGGTAAACATGACTCTATCTTTATTAACTGTTACAGCTGTTTTTGGTCTTTTTTTGACCACAACAATATTAGTATTCACAATTAATTAACAAATAAAAAACTCATTATAGATTTAATAAATAAACTGATCCCAACTGAGAGAGAAACTATTGTAAAAGTTTTTTTTATTAATTTATTTCCTTGTAATTTTGATAAATGAGCTCCGAAATATCCTCCTGTAAAAGAACCAACTATTAATAATAGTAATATATTTGAAGGAACTGATCCTATTTTACTCAAAAAAATTGCACCGGTAAAATTCCAAAAAATTCCAACAGTAAAGAATGTCAAACTTATAGCACGAAGAAAATCCATTCCAAAAGTTTTTATTAAAAGTATTGTTACGAGCAATCCAGTTCCTGAAGAAATAGAACCATTCAAAATACCTATTAGGAAAATTAAAATTAAAAATCTAATTTCATGAATTAAATTAAGTTCATTATTCCCAGATGACAAACCTAAATCTGATTTAAAAAATGAGTAAAAAGCTAATAATATTGAAATTATTCCTAAAATAAAGTATAAATATTGTTCTGATATAAATTCAACTATAGAGGCTCCAAAAACAACTCCAGGCAATCCAAAAATTAAAATTTTCAAGGCAACATAAACATCATTTTTTAGAGATTTGTAATTTCTTAATGAACCACCTAGTCCTAATGCTACTGTTGCTAATTTATGACTAGCAAGAGCCTGATAATAAGGAACTCCAGATAAAATTAATGCTGGCAATTGGAGTAAGCCTGCTCCACCTCCAGAAATTGCTGAAAACGTATTAGAAATGAAGGATATCAAAAATATAGTGATACTTTTATAGAAAGAATAGTCAAGGCTATTTACTAATGTTGTTAACAAATAAAGCATTAAATCTAATTTCTAATTTTTTAGTAATTAAGTCCTATTATTTTAAGAATAAAAATGCTACTTACAAGGTCTTATCTTCTCTTATTCAATCAAAGTTTTATAAAAACTGTTAATATAAAAAATATTTATCAAGAATATTATGCATAAACAAGATGCAATTTACCTTGATCAGCTATGTCCCAAGATAAGTAATAAAAGTTGGAGAGAATCACTTTATAAGTTTACTAAATATAAATGCATTTATTGCGGTAAACCATCAGAATCACTTGATCACCTTCATCCAATATCAAAAGGGGGTAAAAGCAATAAAAGTAATTGCGTGCCATGTTGTTTGTCATGTAATGGTAAGAAATCAGATTCGGAAGTTCTTAGTTGGTATAGAAAACAAAATTTTTATGATCCTAGAAGGGCTATGGCAATACGAGCATGGTTTAATGATGATTTAAGAATAGCGTCAGTTCTTTTGAACTACTTAAATTAAAAAATTAAATCATGAATTGATTAAGATTTCTAAAAAATAATTTATATCATGCTTATATTTAACTTCATATTTTGTCAAAGAATATTGAATTATATTTAAATGATTCTAATGCCTAGGGAATTTATTCTATAGCT
>CACGNA010000056.1 GCA_902574425.1 uncultured Prochlorococcus sp.
GCGCCTAATAATTTTGGCTTAATATAAAATTAATATCTAAAATAAACAAATACCAACCCTTTTTTGGAATTCAATAAATAATTATCCAAAATAAGTAAATTAATTATTAAAAATTTTGCCTCAGCTATGGAAATGTATTTGCACTTGAATTATTGTTTAATTAACAATTAAGATCAAAAACAATGACATTACCAGAATTAATATATGCTCCTATTGATGGAGGAACAATACATAGATATGAAATTAGTGGTGGCAAAAGAAAATTCTTAAGATTTATAGGTTGTTATCTCGGTCAGTGCAATTTCCACAAAAATATTGATGATGCTAATAATTACATAAAAAATTTGAAAGAATTACAAAAGATACAAAAATCATGAAGTAATGAAAAATAAGAACATAAGTAATTCATAATTTTTAAATAACAACATAATTATTGCTACAAATAATAGAGAATTATATTTTTATGAGATATTAATTATTTACTTGGGTTATAGTTTCGATAGATAACCAGTCAATAAAAAAAGAAATTAATTTATGGAAAACAAACAAATTAATTTTTTTAAATCTAAAGACTTAAATACCGTTCTTAAGCCTTTTGAGAAAGGATCTGTAGTTAAAATTGACTCTTTTGATATTAAAGAAAATCAAAAAGATTTAAATATCGGTTTATTTGGTTGGTATGCTATTTGTCCTTCAAAAGAGCTAAAAAATAATAAGCTACATTATTTTTCGCTCTATGATGAACCTCTTGTCCTTTACAGAGATGAGCATGAAAATGTAAGGTGCATTAAAAATATTTGCCCTCATAGAGGTGCATCCTTTTTTGGAGGAACATTATCAAATGGAGTAATAACATGCCCATATCACGGAGCTAAATTCTCATCTGAGGGAAGTTGCCAAAATCTAGATAGAATAACTTGTAGCCACATAATTGATAATAACTACGATAACTACGCAAAAAAAATACATTTATCTCAATACAAAGCTTTAGAAAAAGATGAATATATTTTTGTACATTTTTCAAAAAAGTCAGAGACTGATTTAAATAATATTAGTGAGGACTCTCCTATAAGTAACTACGAATTATCTAATAATGGCTTTTCACATCATGATTATGTATCAGAACAGGTGTTAGTTGACTTCAAATGTGATTGGTCAAGGATAATTGAAAATCACTTAGATATACTTCATCTTTTTTGGGTTCATGGGGATACAATTCCGGATAAAGATGTTAATAAAAACGTCCTTGTTAGTTTTAAACAAAAAATTAATATTACACCCAAATTCATTGAAAGTATTTACTTCTACAAAAATGACCCTTCAAAAGAATTTATTCGCATAAAATACATTCCACCAGGAAGGATATTAATTTATAAAGGAAATCCTTCGGTATGTCGATATTTACAAGTTTTAGATCATATTCCACTAGGGAATAATAAAGCAAGAGTAATAGTAAGACACTATAGGAAATTTTTAAAAAATAAACTACTTAATAACCTCATATTATTTAAAGAGACTCAAAGAAAGATTTTTTATAAAATATTTAATGAGGATTATATGATTTTAAAGACACAAACATATAATCACAAATTGGGATTTATTAAAAAAGATGAAATAAAGTTATTGGGAGAAGATAGAATAATTAATTACTTTTGGAAATGGTACAAGAAGTCTGAAGAGAAAGATAGCCCTTGGAAAAATATTAATAAAGACGAAAATTATAGCGTATACGATAATGTGATATTAAAATATCCTCCAGAGATTAAGAATTTAGAAGTTATTAATAACATAGATATTATCAGAAAAACATTTGTAAGATTTGCCGCTCCGCTACTAATTTTTATGTTAATCATATAATTAATGAAGAAAGTAAATAGACCTTCATGGTTGAATTGGCTTTATCTTTTTATATTTATTTTAAGCTCAATTCAATTAATTATATTTTGGAGTAATAAGTTTTAGTGGTTAATAAATTTTGGTTTGAAGCCAAAAAAATAAATTGTTTTAAGAACGGTTATAGAGTAATTAAAAATTTAGATTTAAAAATAGCCAATTCAGAGAATGTAATATTAAT
>CACGNA010000057.1 GCA_902574425.1 uncultured Prochlorococcus sp.
GTTGCTCAACTGTCACATGTGACAGTTGCCAAAGAATAATATTTCAACTTTAAATTTTCAATAAATAATTTATTGTTTAGATGTGTGAGTGAGTTGTTGAAAATATCTCAATTTTTAAAATGAAAATTCTTATCGCAACTCTTATATTAGGTGCTTCTTTTCCAGTCAATGCTCATGAGGGCATTGGAGATCACATTCATCGAGAAGCATATGAGTCACAAAAAGGATACGCATATGAGAACAAGTGCTTTCGTTATGAATATAGGGAAAAATATATTCCAGGCACTTCAATGTCTCCAGGATATGTCAAATCTTATAGTGAGAAGGTTTCTATCCCATGCAATAGTCATCGCAGGGTATTTAACCATTATCATCAGAAGACTGAACCACAAACTTCGTATGTGAAATATAAACCTGCTCCAAAATGTACTGGAAGTACAACATTAGGTGGATTAATAGGTGGTGGAATTGCAGCATCTTTATCAAAAAGTGATGCATATGGTTGGAGTATTCCTTTAGGTGCAGTTTTAGGTGCAGGAATTGGAAATGCCGAATGTAAATAATTATGGTTTTCATTTAATATTGGGGGTCAATTGTCAAACGATTTTCAACTATAAATCAAAAAAAAAACCTAGTTATAACTTCTATCTATATTTTCTTCAACTGGATTTCAAAGTATATTGTTTCTATCTGAACGTAGTGATACCAATGGTTTATAAATACTCTAAATACAAAGACTGGTCAATAGTGATTAGCAACTTTTCTATGATGAACTGCTGTTTTGCATGATAAATCAGAGACATTACCGTTTTCAACAATTCCGTAAATTATCCAATGATCTGGAGTCTCTAATCTGGAGCTCACTTTACAATCTAAAAAAGCTAGAGAATCTGATAGAACTGCTCCTCCTTTTGCAATGTTGCTTATTACATCTACATCAGCAAATCTATCAGCTCCAGGGGCAAATCTTTTTAAAAAATGTCTAAACATTTTTTGATAGTTGTCTTCTCGCAAGATATTTACAACAAAACCCTTACCAACTTGCATGTAAGATTCAATAGCTCTATCTTTTGCTACTGCTACAGTAATACCTGGTGGAGAAAAACTTGCTTGACTAACCCAACTTGCGACCATCGCACTTTGTCGAAACGTTGAACCTTCTCCTTGGCTCGCTGTAACTACATATAATCCTCCACTTAATCTACCTAAAGCTTTATCTAAATTTGAATCAAGGCTCTTCATTGAGGCAATGTTTTTCTTTTTATTGATCAATTGACCCAAATCAGTTCCCGCCTCTTCGAATTGTTGATAAACAATTGGATCTGGAATATTTTTAACTCGTAAAGGTGAAAAGGCTTCTTTTTGGCCTAGCTCTCTTAACTTACTCGCTAAAGCATCTATTGGCTCATCATTGCCTCCAAATGCATCATAGGCAGCAGTAAATTGTTTAGGCTTTAATGCGGCAAACAAAGTGCCAAGTGATTCTTTTAATTCATTATCTGCATTAACTGGCCATGTGGGAATAACCACTGCTTTTGATTCAGAAATTAAACCTGTTAATTCCTGAGGATCAGAAGATCTTAAATCAATTAGTTGGACTTGAGCATCTGCTTTACTTATTCCATGAGATATAGCTTGGCTTAGGCGATCACAAAATCCATAGTCACTTATATAGCAAACCGCTACAAATTCGTTACCTTTACTTTTATTACTGCTCCATTCTAGATATTTTCCTTTCCAAAAATTGACCTGATTATGAAGCAAAGGCCCATGACCTACGGCTATTGTTTTTAATTCAGGTAGCTTATCTATCCTTTTAATTGCCTGTAAAACGCTTCTAGCGTTTGGCCCCATTAGGCAATCGTAATAAAAACGAAAATCTTCATATATTTCTTTTTGATCAGTGTCATAAAATTCGTCAGAACAATAATGGAGTCCAAATGCATCGCATGTGTAGAGAACATTTGTGCTGTGATCATATGAAAAGATTGTATCTGGCCAATGTAAATTTGGTGCGCTTATAAATTCAA